>CAMFQH010000069.1:0-7258 GCA_945980025.1 uncultured Lactobacillus sp. | reverse complement strand
ATCAACCAAAAACTAACTTGAATCTCACCCGGATCATAAAAATAAGCTCGTAAGTATTGATCTTACGGGCTTTTTGTTTGCATAAGTTCGCCAAATGTTCGCCAAGTGTAAAAAATACCCAAGAAATTAATCTTGGGTACTTAAATTTTCTTGTCTCATTACTAAGTGATTGACCAGAGACTTGCTAATATCCCAATCACTCGCACTAGGCTCCGTGGAGTATCTAGCACTCTCAAGTAAATTGATTATATCATAAATTAATTTTCGCATTCAAAACTATAGCCAGTTCTTTCTAATGGAATAGTTTTAACGCTGTAATATTTTTTGTCTGTATCGTTTAAACCTATTTCTTTTACTTTACCGTGATGTAGAAATATTTTCCAAGCTTCTTCTTCATTATCTGCAATTGCAAAACCTTGTGGCCACATATAATCGTCTCTTGATTCAAAAATATAAATTTTCATGCAAAATCGCCTTTTTTATTCATTATACAGCAAAAGGCTATTTTATAATTTGCTATTTAAATATAATTAACCACCTAAAATAAATTTAAAGACTGTAGAATTGCGCTCTCAACAGTATATTTATTAATCATTTAATAGTTTTATGACCAGGTACGTTTATTTTAACACAACAAAAAAGCCACCCAGGAGTTTTCCTCCCAGGTGGCTTTCTTGACAGATTTAGAGAGGAGTTTTCACTTCCTTCTTTTATACTTTGCAGAATTTAGCCGGTACCCACTGTTTGTCGGTACCAATTCTGTAGCATTTCATATTTTTAATTGTTTTTGTTTCCCATACTTTCCAATTTGAATTAGTTGGAATGTATTGTGCTTGATAATGACCAGCACTGTCTAACAATCTTACCATGTATTTTGGATTATTGTCGATTACAGGAACGTACACCTTCTTAGGAATTTTTGCTGCAGGCTTTTCTACAGGCTTTGGCTTAACCACTTGTAGTTGAGCCTTTTTTTCTGCATGTAAGTCGATTAATGAAATATTACCGTCTACATTAAGACCGTGCCAGTTATCAGTAAATTGCCACAACGCTACACCGTTCATAGATGGAAAGCAACCAAAATTAGGTGTATCAATCCGTCCCATCGTTGCATATGAAGCGACCCACAAGCAGGTACCAAACTTGCTTACAACAGATCTAGTATCAATGTTATTTCTAAGCAAAGAAGCGCCACTATAAAGCATAACTTTATAGCCAGCCTTTTTGACTTCATTCATAAAAGCTATGACGGCTCTTGTGCTGATTGTCTTGCCGTTGCTGACAACATTGCCATCGCCAGTTTCCCAATCAAGAGCCATGTAGCGCTTTTTGCTAATGTTCAGCACTTTAGCACGTTTGATAAACCATTTAGCCTCGTCTCTAGCTCGTCTTACAGAACTGCCAAAGGTAGCAAAATGATAAGCGTGTACGTACATATGATGTGCATGTGCTGATCTAATTTGAGCGGTTGCTTTAGGATTAAAATAGCCAGTTCCTTCAGTTAATTTAACAAAAACAGCTTTAGCACCAGCATTATGGTAAGCTGCTAGACTTGTATTTTGATAAGCGGCAACGTCAACGACATATTGTCTACTTGCCATTAGTATCACCTGTTTCAGCAGGCTTTTCTTCAATTACTGGCGGTTGCACTACATCATTAGCAGGAACGTCTTGCTTGATTTCGTCAGCAGGTTCACTGTCATCATTTGCTAAGTGCATTGCATTAACAGCTTTTTCAATAGCTCCATTAATAAGTGCAGGTGTGACATCATTAATCCCAAACCATTTTAAGCCTTGTTCAATGACTTCACTAGCATATTCTCGCTTATCAGCATTTTCCATGCCCGTGTATTCTGCTTCATGAACAGCATAAGTAGCAAGCTTGCCTAATGTGTCCATAATTTGACCGCTTTTAGTAGCTCTGTTGATCTTTTGCTTATTATGAGTATAAATACCCGCAATGATCGCAATAGCGTAACTAGCTACTGTAATTGCTAAATAAAGCCAATCTTTAATTGTCATTCTTTTTATCCTTTCCATCAAAAAAAGCATCCTTTTGAGATGCTCTTAGTTTCACTATTTCGATTTCTTTTTCATTGAGCTGGTCTTTCAGCTCTTCAACCTCTGCCTGTTTTTGCTGGTAAAGTTTTTCATAGTGGTTGCGATCTTCTTTAATCTGACCATACAACCACTTGACTCCAGCTCCGACAGTCACAAGTATACCTGCAATGTAAGGTAGTGCTTTTAATAGTTGCATTTTAGCACCACCTTTTCTTAGTATGACCGCTTTTTACTTTTTCCAATAATGGAAAAATCAAAGAGTAGTACGATTATTTCTAAAAATCCTGCGGTAAACATATGTGGTTGACCGCTTACGTATCCATGACAAAACTCTGCAGTTGCTTCAAGTGCCAGCAATCCTGCCGTAATGACTAACAGGTTGCGATTGACTGCGATTTTATTGCGGTTGTCTAGTGCCCACTTAATCACTAGGATTCCAATAATCATAAAGATTCCGCCAATCAAGTCATCATTGAGGAAAGCTGTCG
This sequence comes from uncultured Lactobacillus sp., assembly GCA_945980025.1. GTDB lineage: Bacteria > Bacillota > Bacilli > Lactobacillales > Lactobacillaceae > Lactobacillus. The sequence goes on along the minus strand of CAMFQH010000069.1, from coordinate 4,709 downwards.
CAAACGGTGGCCAAAAAAAGTAATAATCATTGCAAATGAGGATTAAGCCTACACCGATTAAAGCAAGACCCAAAATAATGTGTTGTGGGTGCGACAAAGGAAAAATACTTTTCAGTTTATTCTTCATGATTTATCGCCTCTATTGCTTTGGTTCAGTAGGTTGTGCTTGTGGCGTAGTTGGTTGAGGCGTTGTTGTTGTAGTGCCACTAGCAGGTTGTGCTTGCGGTGTTGTTGGGTGAGGAGCTGGACTGGTAGGTTGTGAATCTGTTAAATGCTCCATGAAGTTATCCATTGCCTGCCCCAATTGAATAATTGAACCTTGTATTTGTCCAAAATTCGTTATTTCTTTTGATGGAATATTTTTCCAGCGTTCCTGTTCACGTTTGTAGCATTCGCTAGGAATTTGATCAATGTATTCACGGAACTTATTAATCATTTGTGAATTGCTCCAAACTTTTTGACGTAAGTAAATACCTTGCTTCTGAATTTTAGGTGCAAATAACGCAATAATTCTATCCATTAATTTATTTCCTGATGTATCAGCTGCAACATTATCTGTAAAATTGTTAATCCTTGAGCCGTCCCACATCAAGTTCCATGTACTGTCTAAATCGTAAGCCAGCATATAGAAGTGCTTACCGTTATCAAATGTAGCTAATAGTTCAGACTTGGCGTACCAGTCATATTCATGCGACATCATTCCAAACAGCATGACGTTAATTACCGACTTCAAGTCAATGTAGTCTTGAATATGTGCTTTGAAGTCATTATCACTTGAAGTATTAACAAATTGAACAAATTTAGTAAAGTTAGCCTTAAGTTCATCATTTGCTACATCATGAATTTCCGTTGCATAGTTTTTACCGTCAATAGTTATAGTAGGATCACTGAAAGCTTTGGTGGGCATTTCTACAGTAACGATTTCATGGTTAGCATTATCTTCATCCATATTGAAAGTCTTATCGTTTTTCTTGGTGTTAAAAGTGAACAAGCCATAGTATCCATCAGATAAGTATACCTCAACTGGATAACCTTCCATTTGTCCTAAATTCTGCGCCTGAAGCAATGGAATATTAACATTATCTGCAACTGGAGTGATCGCCGTAGCATCTGCCATCAACTTGGCATTAACCAAGTTTCGTGACTGTGTTGCATCAATCCAATTGGCTTTAAGATTGAATTTATTATTTGCTGACCACGTTGCCTTAGGCTTAATTTTAAGCTTCTTTTTCATATTTTTGTCTTCAAAAAGCTTAATTTTAATATTCTTCTTCGGATATGCACGAGAAGAGTTGCCTTGCCATGAAAATTGCATATATCCATCAGTTATAGTTTTACCGTCAGAATAAATAAATTCTGCGTTTTGTGAGTTTTCGTCAATATCTCTGGAATTGTTAATAAACAGTCTTGGTAATCTTTGAACTGTATAATCATCATTAAATTTATAGTCAAAACTGTTTAAGGTAAAGTCACCCTCGTTATGAATAATAACCGCTACGTCAAAACGTTCAGCACCATCTGGGATAAACAAGCCGTTCCAAGTGATCGTTTGATTATTGATACTTTGCGTATCAGCAACCGCATCTTTTTCAAAAGTTTTGAAAATTTTGCTACCATCTGCATTTGAAAAAACAATCTTTAAATGAACATAGCCGTCCGTTTGATCTTTCAAATTAAAGCTAAGATTCCATTTAAAGCTAATCAGTTTGTCATTCGTTTTAATGTCAAAGCCTGGTCTTGCAAGCCATGTTTTGTTCCAATTGTTTTCTGTTATATCACTGTGGAAGCCTTTGACGGTGATTGAACCATCATTATTGACAGTATATGGAACTTGCCCGCCTAAGTCCTTGCCTACTGACCATGAATCCCAGCCCTTAGTACTTGTTAAATTTAACAAAGTATTGGTTGGAACAGATCCAAACTCTGCACAAGGCTTGGCAATTTCAACGCTACCTTTACCATTTACTATAATGCCAATATATGCCGTTTTTGCCTGATCAGGAACTTGTACACTGTATTGATACTCCATCAGTTCGTTCGCTAAAGTATTGGTGGATATAGATAACTGTTTATCAGGTAGTCTAGTATTATTGCTGTCGAAAAAGACAATTGTCATTTGAACAGCATAAGGTTTTTCCATTTGCACGTTTAGTAGCCATGATGTTCTAAGCACAGCTTTGGGCTGAACTTTGAATTTTTGACTGGTAAACCAAGTTGTCTTATCATTACCAACGATTTTAACAATTTCAGAATTATTAATTGCTTTACCAGTAAGTGCGACATTGGTCGAATCACCGTTGGTGCCATAATCCCATAAATCCAAATTCGTAAAATCTGGATTTGAAATTAGATTATTAGCATCAGATTTGGAATTAATTGGTTGAACGTGTTCCAGCTCTTCACTCATTGAATAAGGCAATAATGTGTAGCCATAGTTAAGCTGTGGTCTACATACTCTTAGTTCAACTTGATCTTGAGCATACGCATAAAAAGTAAAGTGGTCCGTATTATTTGGAACTTGTACGTTCGTAGACTTATAAGTTTGATAATTGTAATCATTATCAGCATTGTTTTCAATGTTATGGAAAAATCGATCTAATAAATTGTTGTCGGTATCCCAAAAATTAATACCGAAACTTGCAGAGCCAGAACCGTGTTTATTAGCCAAAGTTGCAAATGAGATATAACTTTGATGAGCTGAGTAGATTGGTGCGCTTTCCAAAGACCCTGATTGCCCTTTGGGAACTGTTATTTTAGCAAAGTTTGATCCTTGTATTCCACCTGTAGCACCAATATCAAAAGTGACATTAGAACCAGCATTTGACATATGCCAATAATCATCTGTAATAAAATCTGGATTGTAAATCAAATTGTTAACATTAGTTCGAGCATCTATTTGCTTAAGATGTCTTTCGCTATCAACAAAATCATACGGCAAAATCGTAGCGTAGAAGTTGATTCTTGGTTGTGCGAACTTAACTGCGCCATTACCATGAATCACAATCGCAAATGTAAATGTAACTGCTCCGTTAGGTACTTGAATATTTTCCCACTTAACCAAATTTAGTCCATCGCTATGACTTTCAGAAATTTGATTTGTGACTTGTGATAACCATTGGCGTTGTGAATCATAAAATGTGACTTGTAGTTCAGAGTGAGCATCTTCTGGTTGTCCAGCCGTTTTAGAATTAACTAAAATACCGATACTTAAAGCACTTTGACCAATTACATTAATATCACGCGTAATACACCAGCTATTATTCCAGTTATTAGTTGTGGAATCACTATAGTATCCGTGCATTTCAATAATTTTTGAATTGAATACTGTTCCTTGTGCAAAAGCCCAATCTGCATTACCGATGTCTCTTCCAAAATACCATTCGCCGTCCATAATTTTGAAATCAGGATCAGGAGCAACATTAGAGGAATCTTGATAAATTGCATCTTTAGTAGTTGGATCAGCAGTAACCACATCTGTAGCACCTGCATCTGTCCAGGCCCCATTAGCATAGTCATAGACCCACAAGTGCTTAGTATCCAAAGTAACACACAGATTATCCGTGCCAGCAGGATACTTGCTCTTTAATTCAGCTTCGCTTTGGAAATAGAGCGTCTTATTTTGACGCAAGTTGGCTACTTGTTGATTAAGTCGATTGCCTAAATCTAAAAATTCAGGTCTAGTAACCACATCATGAGTTTCAATCTGCTGTTCTGTACCTGCTAAACGATTAGTTAAATTGGCTTGTTCATCACGATTAGCTTGAATTTGAGAAACTAAAGCTAGCAAAGAATCATGTGCATTTGCTGTTTCAGTAGTATATGAATTTCTTGCATCAGAAATAACTTTGCTGGCTTCACTTTGAAAATCAGCTTCATGCTGTCTAAGTTTTGCCTTAAAAATTTCCTCTGCTTTTTCAAGATCACTGATATAGTAATCACAAGCATGACCCATTTCAGCAATACCAGGCAATACTTTAAACCATACTGTTACACCTGAAATATGAGGATTTTGGGAATCATCACGATCATCAAGCAAACCAATATAGCCCTTGAAAATACCTTCCTTAGGAAACATTTGCTCTGGGAAGTAATAGGTTACTTGACCGCCTGCTTGACAATCTGCAGGATCACCAACATAGCGGACAACGCCAGAATTAGGATCAAGCTGTAAATTATTCTGATCATCAACAGAATATTGACCGACATTACCTTCAATGTAAGGCTTCATACCTTCAACATTCATTAATTGACCTTGATAAGTCCATGTTACTTGTAAACCAAAACGATTATCGCCCACACGTCCTTTAACATAAGGTGTTAAATCCCAAAGGCTAGAACCTTCTTTTGCAATATCCATAGCAATTCTGTAATGATGATTATCATTGTTATGAGTTACTTGAATGTTATCCATTTACAATTCCTTTCTAATTAACATCATTTGGTAAAGTTTGATGCTCGTCTTGAATAATTATTCCGTTATCATCATTAACAACATGAGTATCATTGATTTCATGTGTGATTGATGGTTTAGTCTCAACATCAGACTTAGTATCGTTGATATAGACAGTATTAAACACCGCATCTTCTAGCTTACTAATCCGAGCATCTTGCTCTTCAATAGTTTCATTCAAATCATTAACCTGTCTGGTTAAAGCATCAACATTTTGCTTTAACTGATCAAATTCTTCTTGATAGCCATTGATAGTTTC
>CAMFQH010000068.1:0-7311 GCA_945980025.1 uncultured Lactobacillus sp. | reverse complement strand
TTTTCTTCACTGCCGCAAGAACATTTTCAAGTTCACCTACTCGATCAAAAACAGAATAAGTTTTACTTGCTACATAGACTAACGTATCAATTCCTACAAAAGCTTTTTCTAGACTTTCACGCTTTTGAAAATCGATTTCTCTAATTTCGAGACCTTCATTAATCAAAGCAGTCGCATGATTTTTATTGTGCACTAAAGCAACGATATCTTTAGTATCAATCTTCTTTTGTAAATGTGCTACGACACGACTACCTAAATGACCAGTTGCACCTGTTACTGCTATCTTCATAATCTAATCCTCCACTACAACTACTTTGCCAAAACTCCTTGAATTCTCTAAATAGCGATGAGCGTCTGCTACATGCTTTAAATCAAAGACACGCTCTGGTTTTGCATCTACATCATACTTTTTAACATAATCAAGCATATGGTTGATCTTCTCTTCATTAACATTGCCTGAGTAGAAACTTGTCAAATAACTATTAGCAGCAATGTCTATAATTGGATTAAATTTGTCTAAGTACCATTGATTGCCCAATTGGCCGGTTGAACAAACAATGCCACCTTCAATTAAGTGTTTAAAACTATTCTTAATAGTCTTAGGTCCAATCAATTCAAGAATCTTATCAAACTTTTTATCAGTTTGTAATTCGCCATCTTGATCAATAATGGCTTCATCATAACCAACATCCAGCATTTACTTTTCTTTCTTCAAACTGCGAGAACTTCCGGCTACATAAATGTCTGGATATTTTGCTTTTAAAAGTTTAACAAAAGCAACACCGACGCCACTTATACCAGCGCGAACCAATACTTTATCATCCTTAGCAATCTTCAAGTTAAGCATTGAGCCAAAAGCAGTGTAATAAGTTTCAGGCAATGCAGCTAAGGTTGCCCAATCAAGGTCAGTCTCAATTGGATATAGCTACTTATTAGGAAGTAAGGCGTATTCTGCGTATGAGCCGTCAAAAGCACGGCCCATTTCGCCCATGATTGAAACTACTTTTTGTCCAACTGGCAATCTATCAGAATCTGTGGTCTTGTTAATCACACCGACGCATTCAATTCCCAAAAATCTAGGAAATTTAACACTTGGTGACAAACCTTTTCTAGTAAAGATCTCTGAGTGATTAATACCAAAGCATTTAACTTTGACTAATGACCAGCCTTCTTTTACTTCAGGAGTTGCTACATCTTCGTAAATAAATTTTTCTGGTCCACCAGCTTCTTTAATTACTACTGCTTTCGTTTTTATCAACTCTTTTCTAAACCATCGCTAATCACTAGGTTTTCAATTAATTTCAGAATCACAATGCACACCAAAGTTAAAGCTACCGTTAAAATGGTTCCCCATAAGATTGACACTACTCTACCCGTTTGAAGTCCTTCGAACATCAAGTCTCCGAGACCACCAGCACTAATGGTTGAAGCAATCGTCGCAATCGCCATTGTTGAAGCTAAGGCAACTTGTAAACCGGAGAAAATTGCTGGCATCGATAATGGAAGCTGCACTTTAGTGAAAATTTCTTCCTGTGTCATACCCATTCCACGTGCTACTTTAATATAGTTAGGATCAACTTCTCGTATACCAGTAATAAAGGTTCGCAATAAAACATATTCGTTATAAAAGGCTAAAACAATGATCGCCGTTGTTTCACCTAGCCCTGTTATCGGAATAAGCAAGGCGAAAAACGCATAACTTGGAACTGAATAAAGCAATGAAAAGAAATAGATCAAACTATTCATCCAGTTCTTTTTGCGTAGAAAGACCGCGATCAAAACGATTGCCACCAAAAAAGCAATAAATAACGCGATTAAAACCATTCGTGCGTGTTCAATAGTTAACTGCATCATGCGTGCTGAATTATCTTGCCAATATTTGATCATTTAAATTGCTCCCATAATGCTCTATTCTGTCTAACAGTTCCTAAAAGTTGAGCTACATAATCAGTTGCAGGTTGAGCAACGATCTTCTCAGGAGTATCGAATTGCTCGATCTTGCCTTTGTTCATGATCATTACACGATCGCCTAAGAATAAGGCTTCGTTAATGTCATGCGTTACAAAGAAGAAAGTCTTATCACTCAAATTTTGATGTAATTCTTTTACTTCTTGTTGCAAGTCTTGTCTGATAATTGCATCCAGAGCTGAAAATGGCTCATCAAAAAGCATAATTGGTGGATTGGTCGATAAGGCTCTAGCAACGCCAACTCTCTGCTGTTGACCACCGGAAAGCTGTGCCGGATATCGACCACTGTATTCCTTAGGATCAAGTCCAACTTGATTAAGCATATCATCAACAGTCTTATTGATTTTTTCTTTATCCCAATTAAGTAAATTAGGAGTAACTGCTATATTTTGTGCGATAGTCATATGAGGGAAAAGTCCAATTGATTGAACTACATAACCAATATGTCTGCGCAAATCAACTAAATTCGTATCGTTTAAATCATTTCCATTGATAGTAATCTTGCCTTTAGTTGGCTTTTCCAGACCATTGATCATCTTTAAGGTAGTGGTTTTACCTGAGCCGGAAGAACCCAAAACAGTTACAAATTCGCCTTGATTAATTTCAAAGTTCAAATCTGAAATTATTTCATTCTTGCCATATTTTTTAGCTACATGTTCAAATTTAATAATTGTTTTGATCATCTTCTCTAACCTTTCTAATTACCCAATCCATTAAGAACATGGATAAAAGTGATAAAAGAGCTACGCTTACAGCACCAATTACTACATATTGCATCTTGTAAAGACCAAGACCAGTGAAAATCAACGTACCAAGGCCGCCTGCTCCGATATAAGTTGCTAAAGTTGCACTTGAAATAATTTCTACTAAGGCTAACTTCACACCATTTAAAATATATGGCAAAGCCAAAGGAAGTGAAATCTGTTTTAATAGTTGCCTTTGATCCATTCCAAGAGATAAGCCCACTTCTTTTAATACAGGTGAAACTTCATTAAATCCTAAAATTGTATTTACAACTAAAGGTGGAAGTGCAAGGACCACTAAAGCAATTAGTGCTGGGATAACCCCTGCTCCCATTATTGGGATTAAGATAAAGAGCAATGCCAAACTTGGAATAATTCTAAGTAATTGACTAAAGGTCTGGCAAAAAGCCGCTACTGCATTATTGCGTGAGCCTAAATAGCCCAACGGAAAGGCGATAAGCATAGCTATGATCAATGAAGTCAAACTAAGAAAAAGGTGTTGACCAACATAGCCCCAATATTCGGCTGATGAAGTTTGAAAGTAACGAATGATTTGCGCGAGCATGAGAACCTCTTATTTTTTAGTAATTTTTATCTACCCAATCCTTGGCTACTGATTGATAGCTTTGGCCATCAACATCGACCTTCTTATTGAGCTTTTGCAATTCGGTAGTAGTTAACTTGCGGTCGATCTTGTTAAGAACCTTCTTAATACCAGGATTATCCTTCAAAGTTTGATTTCTGACAAGTGGAACCAAGTTATATGCAGGCCAGAAGTGCTTATTATCTGTTAAAGCAAAGTACTTACCGGTAGCTAATTGACCTTCAGTAGTTGAAGCAGGAGTAATGTCGCCTTCACCTTTAGCCAAAATTTGGTACTTTAAGCTTGGATCATAAACCTTATGGCTCTTGAAGTTAAACTTACCATAAACTTTAGTAAGACCTGGAATACCGTCTTCACGCTTGTCGAATTCACCTTGAGAAGCAAAGCGAATCTTGTTAGCTTTCTTTTGCAAATCAGAAATAGTCTTGATACCGTATTTCTTAGCAACTGAAGTTCTAATAGCAATACCTTGAGCATCGTTACCAGGTGCATAATTCAAAGTAGTTAAGCCTTGCTTTTTCATTCCTTTACGAGCAATATTAGCAATGGCATCTGCACTTTTACCAACGATCTTACCTTTAAGATAAGTCATAGCAATTGTACCAGTGTATTCTGGATAAAGATCAATTTGTTTTGATTTGATTGCTTGGTAAACGACTGAACTAGAAATGTTTGGTTTAGTCTTTACATTGTAACCATCTTTCTTCAAAGCATCAGTCCAGATTTGCATAACGATCTTACTTTCACTAAAGTTTTTAGAACCAATAGTAATAGTTGCTCCTTTAGTAGTTTGTTTGGAATTGTTGCCTTTAGGCCAGGCAGCAATCACAACAGCTACAATAATTACAATTAAACCAATTATTGACCACTTTTTTTTATTATTCATAGTATTCTCCTTAGTACTTGTTACTTTTTAAATTACATATTTCAATCGACAGTTAATAATATAGATCCGTTTATAGTGATAGTCAACATATTTGCATAATTTATTTGTAATTTGTATAATTACAACTGAAGAAAGGAGAAATCACATGAAGATATCAACGCGCTTTAGCGATGCAATTCATTTACTAGCTTTTATTCATATTTATAAAGGTAAGATTCCTTTAACTAGTGAAAACATTGCTAGCAGTATCGAAACTTCCCCAGTAATGGTACGTAAATTGATGGGTGAACTGCGTAAGGCTGGTTTAATTGAAACAAAGCACGGTACGCCTGATCCTAAACTGGCTAAGCCAACTGATAAAATTTCCCTGCTTGATGTTTACCTAGCAGTTGAAAGGAACAAGCCGCTCTTTGAAATCGATCATAAGACCAATCCACAGTGTATTGTGGGTGGCAATATTCAAGAAACTTTGTCAGAATACTATAATCAAGCAGAGATTGCAGCTAAAGCTAAACTTAACGACACAAGGCTTTCAGATGTAATTGACACAATCTTAGTTAAACAAAAAGAAAAAGAGTATTTACAAAAGCAACAAAATTATGAATAAAAGAAAAACGATTGAGGATCTTTGCTATGAAGCATTGATCTTCAACCGTTTTTTTGTTTCTAGTTACCTGAAGTCATTTTAATTCCGATGATACTGACAACAAGTAAAACGCCAAATACCCAGGTTAATCCTGATAACTGATCATGAAATAATATCACACCCACAATAACCGAACCGACAGCTCCGATTCCTGTCCAAATCGGATAAGCCAAACTCAATGGTAAGCTTTTAGTTGCTAACACTAAGCTACCAAAAGATATGATCATCCCTATTACCGTAATGACGGAGTAAAGCAGTACTGAAAAGCCATTACTAAGTTTCATAGCCGTTGACCATACTACTTCAAAAATTCCGGCAATTAACAAATAAATCCATGACATAAGTTTTACCTCCAAAATAAAAAAAGCCAAGTATCGATTACTTTCTTCAAAGACCTAATGAAAGTAACCATTACTTGGCCCGCCCCGGTGGGAGTTTAATATTTATTTTTGAACGTTACATAGTATAACGAAATAGCTAAACTATGTAAAATTGATTCCAGCTTAAAAAACAATCAGAATAAATTCGAATGACTTTCAAATATTATATATCAATTAGTCATCATCGTCGTGATCATGATCATGTTGATCGTCTCTATCATGGTCATCCTTGTCATGTTTTTCATCCCTATTATGATCATCATCTTTATCGTGCTTCATATTTTTATCATGATCGTCAGTTTCACTCTTCAAGACCTTCTGACTACTTGCATCGACTTCAACTTCAGTTTCCTTATTACCATTTTCGAACTCGATCTCCCAAATAGCCTTACCATTATCCTTTTCTAAAGTCCACTTAACCGGCTGGCCTTGAGCTGACTGCTGTGCAATTTGCATAGCTTGATCACGATCAATAAGATTGCCTATATCTAATGCTTCCTTTTTGTCATCAGCATCTAACTCCTCAGTCTTTAATTTAATAATGTTGCCACTACTTGCATCAATCTTTGCCTTGTACTCATTTTGTGAGTCAAAACCTTCAATTTCATAAATGTATTTACCATTTTGGGCCTCAAGTTTAATTTCTTCAATTGAAACTGAACCAAATTTCTCATTAAATTTATTAATTGCGTCAGTTTGTGAAAGATTGATGCTAGATGTTTTCTGGTTATTATTTTGCCCTGTTTGAGTATCTGCGGCCCCAGTTGATGCGTTAGCCTGATTAATTAAAACCCCTGCGCCTCCAACAGTTAATCCTAATACAACTGCAGCTAAAGAGAATTTTTTCATAGTAGATTTTTTCATAATAGTTAATTCCTTCCTTGATTACTTAACTTGATGTATTTAGTTTACGAAAAAATTAGCTATTAAAAACCAAGAAAGGATATAAATTAAATGAAAAAATCTTCATTTTTACTCAAAGCGAGTTTTCCAATTAGGATCCTTATTGGCCTCAAAGCACATGGAAATTTGCTCCTTAGTGGTACGTCCTAAGGACAACCTAGGCAATTTATCTAAAGTAAAATACTCACATGCATCAGTTTCATCATTAGGTTCAAATTGTCCGCTGATCTCCTTACACAGATAAAAGATCTTCGTAATATTAGTTGCTCGAATCGGCTTATTATGATGGTTACGATCTTGAATTGCAATTACCTTCACCGGTTTAACGATTCTACCAGCTTCTTCTCTTGCTTCTTTAGCACAATTTTCAGCAGTCGTGCAGTCATAATCATTCCACCCACCAGGTAGTGACCAAGTTTGCGTAGATTTTTCTCTTACGAGCAGAATCTTGTCATCTTTAAAAATTGCAGCACGCGTATCAATCTTAGGCGTCTGATATCCTTCATCCCCCAAGAAAAGCGTATCAATTTTCTCCTTAGGTAAGCCGGTCTGTGCTTGCATCATCTCACCAGCAATTTCTCTAACTTTTTCATATCTTTCCTTATCAAAGATATCTTTACCATATTCAAGACCTGCTTGCGCAATACTTTGCAAATCCGTTGCCCATTTCAAAAATTGATTATCCTGCTCCATACTGCACCTCCATTTTTGACAAAAAGAAAAGCATGACATCAACCATATTTATATCATGCTTATTATGGCTATTCTTCACTAGTACTTTTTTCAGTACTCAATTGCTTTCTCAACAATTACAAAACGATCTTAATCTCATCATTTTCCTTATTACAAAAAATCCTAGTAAAAGATTCGCCTTTTTGGAATTCTTGCCTAAAATCATACTCTTCGGTCAATTCTTTAATTTGATCGTCAAATAAGTAAGCACCATCATTCTTATATTTGAAACAATTAATCTTAGGAATTAGCTCATCAACATTGATTTCTGAAACGATCCAAATATAATTCTCCATCTTTACCAATTCAACTTTCCATTAATAATTAAAGCAGTTAATCGCTTACTTAACATTATAGCATAACTACCTATTCAGGACGGAATTAATAAAGATATAGTATTATTTAGTCAAATATCTCAACCAAACAGCACCATCTGGATAGCTCTTCAC
>CAMFQH010000067.1:0-7325 GCA_945980025.1 uncultured Lactobacillus sp. | reverse complement strand
CAATGGTATTGAATGTCATAACGAATGGGAAATTACTTTTGAAGAAATTCACAGAAATGCTGATATTCCACATGCGATTGCTATGTATACCGAATATACGGGCGATGATAGCTATGTTAAGAATGAAGGTATGGATGTCTTAGTTGGAACTGCAAGATTCTGGGCAGCTCGAGTTCATTGGTCTAAGTGGCGTAACAAGTATGTAATGCATGGTGTTACCGGACCAAATGAATATGAAAATAATGTAAATAATAACTGGTTTACTAATACTATGGCAAGATGGCTTCTGAAATATACACTAGAGCGTTTGCCGCTTGCAACTAAGGAAGCACAAGAACGAGTTCATGTTACTGAAGAAGAAAAAGAAAAGTGGCAAGACATTGTTGATAAGATTTATCTACCGGAAGACAAGGAATTAGGTATTTTCTTACAACAAGATGATTTTCTTGATAAAGAGATTCGTCCCGTTAGTGAAATTGAAGATCAACGTCCTATTAACCAACATTGGTCTTGGGATAAGATCTTAAGATCACCATTTATTAAACAAGCTGATGTTTTGCAAGGTATCTATTTCTTCCCAGAAAACTATACTAAGGATCAAAAAGAAAAGAACTTTGATTTCTATGAACCTTTAACTGTTCATGAAAGTTCACTTTCACCTTCAATTCACTCAGTTTTAGCTGCTGAATTAGGAAAGAAAGATAAGGCAGTTGAACTGTATGAAAGAACTGCAAGACTTGATTTAGATAATTACAACAATGATACAGTTGATGGTTTGCATATTACTTCGATGAGTGGATCATGGTTAGCTATTGTTCAGGGATTTGCTGGAATGAGATACGATCATGACCAATTGAAATTTAAGCCATTTATTCCAGATAACTGGGATCACTATAGCTTTAAGATTAACTACCGTGGTCGTTTAATTAAAGTTTATGTTGATCATCAAGAAACCAAGATCTCTTTACTTGAAGGTAAAGATCTAGAAATTCTTGTTAATGATAAGAAGGTAATGCTTAAAGAAGGTGAAAGTGAATGCTTAAAGGACTAATTTTTGACTTAGATGGAGTTTTAACAAATTCAGCTGTCTACCATTTAACTGCTTGGAATAATTTAGCTAAGGAATTAGGGATTAACTTAACGGATGATCAACTTGATAGCTTAAGGGGTATTTCAAGAATGGATTCTTTAAATCTAATTTTGAAATATGGCGACCAGGAAGATAAATATTCTGAAGCAGAAAAAGAAAAGTTCGCAGCAGAAAAGAATACTAAATTTGTTGAACAAGTTGAAAAAATGACGCCAGCAGATATTTTGCCAGGTATTCCGGAACTACTTAGTGATGCAAAGAAACAAAACTTAAAAATGGTTATTGCTTCTGCCTCAAAAAATGCACCTAAGATTTTAACAAAGTTAGGAATTATGGATGAATTTGATGGCATTGTTGATCCAGCAACACTTCATCACGGAAAACCAGATCCAGAAATTTATGAAAAAGCTCAAGAATTAGCTGGTTTAAATGCAGACGAAGTAATTAGTTTTGAAGATGCTCAAGCAGGTGTTCAATCAATTAAAAGTGCTGGTCAATTTGCAGTTGGAATTGGGGATAAAGAGGTCTTGAAAGAGGCTGATTATATTGTTCCAACTACTAAAGAATTGAAACTTTCAGAAATTGAATCAGTTTTTAATAAAAAATAAGAGGGAAGTAGGGAAAGAGAATGGTTGAAGTAGATTTAAACCATATCTATAAAAAGTACGAAGGAAATGATAAATATTCAGTTAATGACTTTGATTTACATATCAAAGATAAGGAATTTATCGTTTTTGTTGGACCATCTGGTTGTGGTAAATCAACTACTTTGAGAATGGTTGCCGGTCTAGAAGATATTTCTAAAGGTACTTTAGAGATTGACCATAAGGTAATGAATGATGTTGCACCAAAAGATAGAGACATTGCCATGGTTTTCCAAAACTATGCTTTGTACCCTCATATGTCCATTTACGACAACATGGCTTTTGGATTAAAGCTTCGTCACTATAAGAAAGATGAAATTGATAAGCGAGTTAAGCATGCAGCAGATATTTTAGGTTTATCAGAATATCTTGATAAAAAACCAGCTGAATTATCTGGTGGTCAAAGACAGCGTGTTGCCTTAGGACGGGCAATTGTCCGGGATGCTCCAATTTTCTTAATGGATGAACCTTTATCAAACTTGGATGCAAAATTACGTGTCACAATGCGTGCCGAAATTGCTAAGTTGCACCAAAATTTGGGAACTACTACGATTTACGTTACTCACGATCAAACTGAAGCCATGACTTTAGCAGATCGGGTAGTAGTTATGTCAGTGGGTAAAGTTCAACAAATTGGTACACCTCTAGAAGTTTACAATACACCAGTAAATATGTTTGTGGCTGGCTTTATTGGATCTCCTCAAATGAACTTCTTTAATGTTCACTTTAAAGGAAATCGAATTAGCGACGGAAAAGGTCTAGATATCGAAATCCCTGAAGGTAAAGCAAAGATGCTTAAGGAAAAGGGATATGAAGATAAAGATTTAGTCTTTGGTATTCGTCCTGAAGATATTCATTCAGAGGAAGCTTTCCTTGAAACTTGGCCTAATTCAGTTGTTGAATCAACTGTTGTTGTTTCAGAGCTACTGGGCTCAACTATTCAGCTTTATCAAAAAGTTGATGGAACAGAATTTGTAGCCATTGTAAATGCCCGTGATTACCATACTCCAGGCGATAAAGTAAAAATGGGATTTGATGTTAATAAAGCCCACTTCTTTGATAAAGATACAACGAATGCCATTCGTTAACTTGCAGGAGAGGACGCTCCTGCAAAATATTAATTAGGTTTACAACGAGTGTGAAACTTGGTTCACGGTTGTAATAATGTATTTAGCCAGTCATGGCTAGGAGGAAAAATCATGAAGTTATGGAAAAAATTGGCTTTAGGTAGTGTTGTAGCAATATCTGCTATTTCATTAACTGCTTGTAGTAACAACTCTAATTCAAACGAATCAAAGAGCTCAAATAAGCAATTAACTCTTTGGGTAGATACTGCTCGTGTTAGTTGGTATAAGGGTGTAGTAAAAGACTTTGAAAAAGAACATCCTAATATTAAAGTTAAGGTTACTCAAAACCCTAATGGTTCAGCTAATGCAAAAACTGATGTTGCTAAAGACCCTTCAAAAGCCGCAGATGTATTTGGTGTTCCAAATGACCAATTAGGACAAATGGCAGATTCAGGTTACATTAACCCATTGTCACCATCTGATACTAAGGAAATCAAGAAGAATTCCGTTCCAGAAGCATACAAGGGTGTTGAATGGAAAGGTAAGCTTTACGCATATCCATACTCTGAACAAGCTCAAACTGTTTACTATGACAAGTCTAAGCTTTCACCAGAAGATGTTAAATCATGGAAGACAATGACTTCTAAAGGTGTAGTTGCAACTGACTTCACTAATGCTTACGTAATGTGGCCAGTAATGTTCTCAGCAGGTACAAAGTTATTTGGTAACAGCGGAGAAGATGTAAAAGGTTCCACTATGGATTCACAAAATGGTGTAAATGCAATGAAGTGGTACGCTGAACAAAAGAACAATAAAGGCGTTATGCAAACTTCAAACGCACTTAACCAATTAAAGAAGGGTAATGCCCAAGCTATCTTAGATGGTCCATGGAACGCAGCTAATATTAAGAAGATTTTAGGTAAGAACTTAGGAGTTGCTCCATATCCAACCATTGAAGTGGGCGGTAAGACTGCACAAATGGAAGCTTTCTTAGGTATTGAATGTTTCGCTGTTAACTCACATACTTCTAATGCTAAGAATGCAGCAATTTTGGCTAAATACTTATCTAACAAAGAAAATCAATTAATTGTTCACAAGAATGCTGGTGAAATTCCTGTAAACAAGGCAGCTCAAAATACTGCAGAAGTTAAGAACGACCCAGTTGCTAAGGCTGTAATTCAAATGGCTCAACCAGGCTACTCAGTTCTTCAACCTAAATTGCCACAAATGTCAATCTTCTGGAACGACTCAGCTCCATTAATTAGTGGTGCATACGACGGCAAGATTAAGCCATCTCAATATAAGAGTAAGCTTGCTAAATTACAAAAGAAGATTTCTAAGGAAGAATAATCTTGAAAAATCACATAAGCAAAGGTTTGATTAATTATGTTTAAGAAAAGACATGCTACGCCTGCAGTTACCTTAAAGGAAACATGGAAAGATGGAGATGCAGTAACAAAATTATCATTCTTCATCATGGGCTTAAATGCTATTAGACATCGGCAATGGGTAAAAGGATTTTCACTTTTATTTGCTGAAATTGTATTTTTAGTTTGGTTCTTTTTAAGTGGAATTCATTTAATTGCTGGTTTAAGTAACTTAGGTGCAATAAAGAGTAAACGCGTTGTATTTAATAAAGCTCAAGGAGTATATGTTACTCAGCAGCCAGATAATTCTGTTTTAATTCTATTATTTGGTATTTTAGCTTTATTCATTGTTGCTGGTTTTATATATCTATACATCATTAATTTGAAATCTAATAAGCATACTTTCTTATTAGAAAAAAGACATGAACATATTCCAACTAACCGTGAAGAAATTGCATCTTTGTTTGACCAAAGATTGCATGCAACTTTGATGACAATTCCAATTGTTTTAATCATTTTATTTACGGTTTTGCCAACAGTCTTCATGATTTCAATGGCATTTACTAACTATGATCGTCAACACTCAGTTGGATTTTCCTGGACTGGTTTTCAAGCATTTGGAAACGTGTTGAGTGGTGATTTAGCAGGTACTTTCTTCCCAGTTTTAGGTTGGACCTTAATTTGGGCAGTTGCTGCTACAGCTACTACTTTCTTCTTTGGTGTCTTATTAGCACTTTTGATTGAATCAAAGGGAATTAAGCATAAGAATCTATGGAGAACAATTTTCGTAATTGTTTATGCTGTACCACAATTTGTTTCTCTATTAATGATGGCACAATTCCTTGACTATCAAGGACCATTGAACACCTTACTTATGAATTGGGGATGGATTAGTCACCCAATTCACTTCATTGATAACCAGGCTAGTCCCCTTGTTGCTAGAATTACAGTTATTGTGGTTAACATGTGGATTGGTATCCCAGTTTCAATGTTAACTTCAACAGCTATTATTCAAAACTTACCGCAAGATCAAATTGAAGCTGCGCGTATTGACGGTGCAAGCCCAGTACAAATTTTTAACCACATTACATTCCCACAAATTTTATTCGTAATGTCTCCAGCTTTGATTCAACAATTTATTGGTAACATCAACAACTTCAATGTTATCTACTTGCTGACTGGTGGTGCACCAATGAACAATAACTACAATGGTGCTGGTTCAACAGACTTGCTTGTAACTTGGCTCTATAACTTAACATTTGGTCAAGAGCAACGCTACAATGCATCCGCTGTTTTGGGTATCTTGATCTTTATCATTAGTGCTACATTCTCACTAATTGCATATCGTCATACTAATGCGTACAAGGAGGGCTAAAAATGAAGTCTTATCATAATCAAAGAAGAATTGCTTTAATTTTTAGATATGTTCTATTAGCTATCCTAGCCGTATTATGGATTTTCCCAATTATTTGGATCATTTTAGCAAGTTTTTCATACAACAACACAGGATTTGTATCTACAATTTGGCCAGAAAAATTTACTTGGCAAAATTATGTTGGTATTCTTACTAGTTCACAATATCCATTTGTAAATTGGGTGTTAAATACACTATTTGTCGCTGTAGTTTCAGCAACATTATCAACGTTTGTAACTATCGGAGTTGCTTACGTATTATCAAGATTACGTTTCCGCTTCCGTAAGCCATTCTTACAAATTGCTTTGGTATTAGGAATGTTCCCAGGTTTCATGTCTATGATTGCCTTGTACTACATTCTAAAGGCTTTAAACATGCTAAATCTTGGTGGATTAATCTTAGTTTATGTTGGTGGTGCCGGCCTTGGTTTCTACATTGCTAAAGGGTTCTTTGACACCATGCCACGAGCAATTGATGAAGCTGCTGAAATTGATGGCGCGACTAAATGGCAAGTGTTCACTCACATTGGATTACCACTTTCAAAGCCAATGATTGTTTATACTGCACTTACTTCGTTCATGGCTCCATGGGTAGACTTTATTTTCTCAGGTATTATCCTCTCTACCTCAGGAAATCCAAAGACCTACACTGTTGCCTATGGACTATACAACATGGTTCACTCGGCAAAGGGTACGATGGCTCAATTCTTTACTCAGTTCATTGCCGGATGTGTAATCATTGCGATTCCAATTACAATTTTGTTCATTGTAATGCAAAAGTTCTATGTTAATGGAATCACAGCAGGTGCTGATAAAGGTTAATCAAATTAAAGTTTATGTGAAAAAAGTGTCCTGTCTTAACAGGGCACTT
This sequence comes from uncultured Lactobacillus sp., assembly GCA_945980025.1. Lineage (GTDB taxonomy): Bacteria > Bacillota > Bacilli > Lactobacillales > Lactobacillaceae > Lactobacillus. The sequence goes on along the minus strand of CAMFQH010000067.1, from coordinate 873 downwards.
TTTTGTTTGTTTGAAGGAGAAAAATATGACACCTTGGTGGAAAAAAGCGGTCGTTTATCAGGTTTATCCTAAGTCATTTCAAGATAGTAATGGTGATGGAATTGGAGATATCCCCGGAATTATTTCACGATTGGGGTATCTAGAAAAACTAGGAATTGATGCTATTTGGCTGTCGCCTATTTACTTATCCCCTGGTGTAGATAATGGCTATGATATCTCTGATTATCAAAAAATAGACCCACAATACGGAACAATGGATGATATGGATAATCTGATTAAAGAAGCTAAAAAACATCATATACGCATTATTATGGACCTTGTCGTTAACCATACATCTGACCAGCATCCTTGGTTCATTGAAGCAAGAAAGAGTAAGAATAATCCATACAGAGATTTCTATATTTGGCGTGATCCGGTAGATGGACATGAACCTAATGAGTTGAAATCTGCTTTTTCTGGTTCAGCTTGGAAGTTTGATGAAAAAACTGGTCAATATTACTTACACTTCTTCGCTGATCAACAACCAGATCTTAATTGGAAGAACCCAAAATTAAGAAATGAAATCTATGAAATGATGAATTATTGGATTGATAAGGGAATTGGCGGCTTTAGAATGGATGTCATTGAACTTATTGGAAAAGATCCGGATAAAAAGATACGAGAAAATGGTCCAATGCTTCATCCTTATTTAAAAGAAATGAATGAGAATACTTTTGCTGGGAAAGAATTAATGACAGTGGGTGAAACATGGAACTCTACTCCAAAAATCGCTGCAGAATATTCAGATCCAGTTCGTCATGAATTATCGATGGTATTTCAATTTGAAAATCAAGGCTTAGATCAGCAAGAAGGAAAAGAAAAATGGGATTTACG
>CAMFQH010000066.1:0-7360 GCA_945980025.1 uncultured Lactobacillus sp. | reverse complement strand
ACACTATTAATTACGCAAATAATTGTCTTTTTTGTTTTTTTATAAAAATCCCGAGTACTTATGATAGCGGTCTCATGTAACTTTTTGATAAACTGAAAATGAAAGAAAGATATGAGGCGACGTTATGAAAAAATATGATTATATAATTTTAGGAACTGGGCCTGCCGCTTATAAATTAGTTAAGCTCTTAGATACACAACATAAGTCTATTTTAACCGTCGAAAGTGGTTTGTTTGGTGGGACTTGCCCGAATGTTGGCTGTGAACCAAAAATATATTTAGATGGAGCAGTTCAAGCAGTTTTATCAAATCAACAATTTGAAAAAGAGGGAATAATTTCTCAAATTGGAAAACTAAATTGGTCCCAGTTAATGAAGGAAAAGAAAGAAAGATTTGCTAGCTGGCCAAATGAAACAAGAAAGAACATTAGTAAAATCAGTGATGTAATTAGCGGGAGTGCCCATTTTGTTGATCGACAAACAATTGAAGTAAATAGACAATATTTCCAGGGAAATAGAATTATAATTGCTACCGGAAGAAGGCCCCATGAGCTCTCAATTCCAGGAGCGAAGTTCCTACACGATAGTTCTGATGTTTTATCTTTAAGCACATTACCTGAACACACTACTTTTATTGGCGGTGGTTATGTAGCAATGGAATTAGCGACATTTTTAGCTGCTGCCGGCAGTCAAGTAACAATCTTAGTCAGAGGCGATCGGGTGTTACGCCATTTTTATCAAAAATATAGTCGTGAATTAGTAGTTAGAATGAAGCAACGAGGCATTCAATTTGAATTTGAAACGGAGCCAACTCGGATTACTCAATTAAGCGATAAATATGTTGTTGAATTGAATCAAGACGGTCCAATTGTAACTGACTATGTAGTGAATGCGAGTGGACGGATGCCGAATATTGAAAAACTAGATTTATCAGCTGCTCAAATTGATTATTCAACTCGAGGTATTGATGTAGACCGCCACCTTCAAACAAACGTTAAGAATATTTATGCAATTGGAGACGTTACAAGCCAAGATGTGCCAAACTTAACACCAGTTGCAGAATTTCAAGCACAATACCTCTTTAACTCTCTTGAAAAGGGGCTTACTCAACCGATTAACTATCCAGCTATTGGAACGGCAGTATTTGCTTTTCCGCAACTAGCTCAAGCCGGAATCAATCCTGATAGTGTTCTTGAAGATGGAGATAATTTTGAAATTAGAGAATACGAACTAAGCCAAAGTAGTTTATATGCTGGTCAAAAGGAGAAGGGCTTGTTAACTGTCGTTTATGATAAAGCCAATTACATTGTTGGGGTTAGTGAAATAAGTATGAGTGCAGTTAACGATATAAATTATTTTGTACCAATTATTGGTCTAAGAATTAATAAAAATGAGTGGCATCGAAATGTCTTGCCAATTTATCCTGCACTGGCCGATAAAATTGAAGGAATTTTGAGATAGAAAAAAGCACCTTGTGGTGCTTTTTTATTACAAATCTAAATTTTATAAGTCGCTACCGCCATAGTTTGGAGCTTCTTTTGCCATTTGAACATCGTGTGGATGAGATTCACGTAAACCAGCATTAGTAATTTGAACAAATTGACTATTTTCAATTAATTCTTCAATTGTACCTGCACCCACATATCCCATACCGGCACGTAGACCACCATCAATTTGGTAGATGATATTGGAAACATCGCCTTTATAAGGAACTAAGGCTTCAACACCTTCAGGAACTAATTTATTTGCTTCATTAACTCCACCTTGGAAGTAACGGTCAGATGATCCATGTTGTTGAGACATAGCGCCAACTGAACCCATACCGCGGTAGGATTTGAATTGTTTGCCTTCATTAGTAAAGATTGTTCCTGGAGCTTCAGTAGTTCCTGAGAACATTGAACCGAGCATTACAGCATTTCCCCCTGCAGCTAAAGCCTTAACTACATCTCCAGAATATTTAATACCACCATCAGCAATGATTTTCTTGCCATATTTTTGTGCAACACTAGCAGCGTCATAAATAGCTGTAATTTGTGGAACTCCCACACCAGCAACAATACGTGTAGTACAAATTGAACCAGGTCCAATTCCTACTTTAACAACATCTACTCCGGCATCAAATAGGGCAGCAGTTCCTTCGCCAGTAGCAACATTCCAGCGATCAATGTAGCATTAGGAAAATGCTCACGAATTTCTTTGATTTTGCGTAAAACGCCAGCGGAATGACCGTGTGCTGTATCAATAACAATTGCGTCAGCACCAGCTTCAAGTAAACTTTCAGCACGTTCAAAAGTATCACTTGTAACGCCAACAGCAGCTGCAGCTAAGAGGCGACCTTGATCATCAACTGCAGGGTGAGGTAAGTTAGGATCTACAGTTTTACCTTTAGCTTTTTTAACTTCTTCAACTTGGACTTCGATTGAAAGGTTTTTATGAATAACCCCTAAGCCACCATTTTCGGCCATGGCAATTGCCATGTTTCCTTCAGTAACGGTATCCATTCCTGCGGAAATGAGTGGAATATGAAGTTGAAGATTGGGCGCTAATTTAGTATCTAGTTTAACTTCATTCGGCAGCACATGACTTTCAGCTGGAATTAAAAGTACATCATCAAAAGTTAATCCTTTTTTGGCAAATTTTGTTTCCCACAAACTCATTGTAAAGTCCTTTCTTTAGAAGCAACGTTTTAATATTAAATTAGCTAAACTTTACTCGAATATCTGGCAGAAGTCAATTAGAAATTTGATTTAATTTTTGAACAATTAATTTTGCGAGTAGTTCATAGCCCTTAACGCCAAAATGGAGTCCATCATTCTTTTTACCATTGAAAATTTCTGGAAAATTTTTACTTGCCTGCATCTTACTTGCTAGAGCAATAAATAAAAATTTATATTCCTTTGTAACGCGTTTGATTATGTTGCTATATTCCTGCACTAAGAGGTTATTTCGCACTTTTTGCTTATTTTCATCAACTGCAGGTGGGGTAACAAAGATAACCTTTCCTGGGTAATAACGCCAAATAATGCTAGAAGCGATTAATTTTAAATTATCCTCAAATTGTTGCACCGGGACTTGCTTGTGTACTGCTAAGTCATTAGTGCCAACTAAAATGATCAGATAATCGCATTTTGGCTGATTGAATACTAAATTGGGTAAAGAGAGGGCAAGACCACCAGAATTGATTCCCGAGATAGCTGTATTGTAAATCTGATACGAATTTAGTTTTTGCAATTGAAAGTTAATTTCTGGAATAGAATGATTTTCAGAGCGTGCAATAATACTGTCGCCGGTAAGAAGTAATTTCATTAATAAAAAATCCTTTAGGGTAGAAAAAAGACCTTGAGAAAATCTCAAGATCTTTTTGATTATCATAATTTGATTTTTAGAACTTGTTCTTGTCCAAAGCAACTGGAGAATCTGGTTTTTCACCGTTGATCATCTTTAAGTTGTTGTCAAATGCTTTAGTTACCATGTTACGTACAGCATGAGTAGTATAGAAAGCAGTATGTGGAGTTACCAATACATTTGGACGATCGATTAAGTCAGCTAAACGAGCATCTGGGAATTCTTTACCTTCCCAATCTTCGTTAAATACACCAACTTCACCTTCGTAAGTGTCCATTACGAAACCAAAGATCTTACCAGAATCTAAGCCGCGGATAACAGCGTCAGTGTCAACAAGTGGACCACGTGAGCAGTTTACGATTACAACGCCATCTTTCATCTTAGCGATTGATTCATCATTAATCATGTGAACATTTGCTGGAACATCTGGAACGTGAAGTGAAATTACATCAGCTTGCTTGTATAAGTCATCAAGTGAGTCAACGTAGTAACCCTTCTTTTCAAGTTCTGGGTTCTTGAAGATATCGTAAGCAATAACTTTTGCGCCAAAGCCTTCCATAATCTTCATAAATACTTGACCGATGTGACCAGTACCTACAACACCAACAACTTGGTCACGAACTTCACGACCAATAGTAGGTGCCCAGCGTAAGTCGCGCTTAGCCATCTTTTCATCCATACGCTTATCTTGACGTAGTACGCGAGCAGCTTGAATTGCAGCATGTTCAGCAATTGCGTCAGGAGAGTATACAGGAACGTTAGTGATTTCAAAGCCTAATTCCTTAGCCTTGTCCATGTCGATGTTATCAACACCAACGTTACGTAATGACATCTTAGTTACGCCAGCATCAGCTAAAGCTTGAAGAGTTTCTGGGGTGTAGTCTAATTGTTGGTAAACAACAACACCATCAGCACCCTTAGCTAATTTAGCAGTTTCAGGAGTTAAAAGTTGATCAGTGTATTCAACTTCAATATCCTTGTGTGCATCTTTCCATTCGTTTAAGAAAGGTTCTTCATCTTTACGAATAGCGTAAGCAAAAATCTTTGTCATAAATTAAACCTCCGTCAAAATTAATAGTATGACCATCTTTTATTATACACTTGAGTTTGTTAATAAAAACACAAAATCTAATTTTTTTGAAACTTCTTTTGCAGATGTTTCATGTGAAACTGTTAATGTTATAAAAAATATATTTTCTTTTGCTTATCAATATAGGGTGCCTTATGATAATGATTAGGGAAAAAGAATGATAAGTAAGCTACTATATGTTATTAAAATTTGATCAAGATAGATGAGGGAATAAGTAATGTCAGTTGTTGTTAAATATGTAGACCTAGACGATAATTTGGTTGAACTTGCAAATTCAGGAGAGTTAGAGGGAAAAGTAGGAGAAAGAATAGACTACAGTACAGAAGATGAGATAAGAAAATTACTGGCTGCTGGTTATATACTGATTAATAATCCTTTTGATCCAAATGATAAAGTAAATTTCTTTAATGAAGACTCTCAAGAATTCACGCTTACTTTTAAACATGGTAAAGAAGAAATAACTGCCAAAAATTTAAAGTATGGTTGCCATTTAGAGGATGTTCAAATGAAAGGTGAACAAGTAGTTCACTATGTTGGACTCGATCAAAGTATTCCTGACAAGGTTACTGAGGTTGCTTTTAATAGAAAAATTATTTATGACAAAGTCACTAAGAAAAAATTATTAACTAATACCTGGCAACCAGAAAAGTATTCCTTTCCTTTAGTTGCAAGCCCGACTGTGATGAACTATACACCTGATAAGGCAGTAATTGGTGGAGAGACAGCAACTATTCAACAGCCAAAATATGAATATGTAGTCACTTATTCACCTAATAAGAAAAATGCTAGAAGGCAAAAAGCTGAAATAAAATTTATTGACGTTGATGATAACAACCGCGAATTAGCAACTTCTGGAGAATTAAAGGGAAAACCTGGAAAAGAAATACCTTATGATACCGCAGAGATTTTGAAAAATTTAACAGCTAAGGGATATGAAGTAGTTACTAATGATTTTGATTCTGAGGAACAGAAGCCTGTTTTTGGAAATAGTAGAGACTATGTTCAAATCTTTTTTGTGGTTTTAAAGCATAAAAAACAAGTAGTTAATTCTGAACATCCATTTTCAGGAATTGATGCAAGTTTGTATGAAAAAGAAGTTCATCGAACAATTCGTTTTTCAGGAGTAAATAGTAAAAAACTAGATGATGTAGTTCAAACAGCTATTTTAAAACGAAACCTAACAGTTGATCTCGTAACTAAAAAAATTATTCCAGGAGAATACACAAGTCAATGGCATAGTAGTGAAACTTACCCGTCAGTCTCCGTGCCTGTAGTTTCGGGATATCATACTAAGATTAGTGAAGTAGTAGCCTCACCAGGAGAAAAACAAGATATAACTGAAGAAGTTAAATACTATCCAAACGGATATTTAATTCTTGTTGATGTAAATCATAATGAATTTTCAGAAATAGATAAAAAGCAACTAATTACTAATTCAATTGATCCAACTAAGGTAGTTTTACCGGAATTAGACCTAAAAAATATTGTCTTAAAACAAATTAAAGAAGTGAAAATTGCAGACCCGAGTCGTAATTATGAAATTCCATATTTATTAGTTCATAAATATGTTGCAGTCGATGAAAAACATCCCCAAGAAGTAGTGAGTCCGGCATATTACCGCCGAATTGTTACGGCCCGAGTTCATTATCAAGGAGCTGGAGACCAGACTCCTCCAGATGCCGAACAAACAGTGCGTTGGACAAGAACAATTACTTATGATGAAGTAAGTAAAGAAATTATTGAAAACGGGATGTATACGACCGACTGGGTAGCTGATAAAGATATTTTTGAAGCAACTCCTACACCTGTAATTAAGGGCTTCGCCGCAAATATTGGCTTAATTGGCGAACACCCAGTTACGGAAACTGACTTAATGGCTACAATTACCTATACTCCGCTTGGAAAGATGATTCCGGTTGATGAGCATGGAAATGAAATTAAAAATGCTATGCACCCAACATACGTTAATGATCCATATGATCCTGTGCGTGTCCTCTTTACTGAAGAAGTACCAGAAGTGCCAGGATATGCACCAGTTAAAAATACAATTTCTGTCAATGATCCTTTTACGGATATTAAGGTAGCCTATACCTTAAAGCCACGCTATATTCCTGTGAATAGCGAACATCCTTATCGTCCGATTAAGCCAACTTTGTATAGTGTCCCAGTTAAAGAAATAATTAAATATCAGGGAGCTGGAGACCAGACCCCAATTACTAGAATTCAGGGTGCTAATTGGACGAGAACTTTGACTGTTGATGAGAATACGGGTGAATTAGTAGATGCCGGTAAGTATACAACAGGATGGTTGGTAGACAAGAAGAAATATATAGCAGTAAAAACACCAGTCATTGATGGTTATCATGCGGACAAAAATATAATTGATGAAGAAAAAGTAAAAAAAGCCGATCTAAACTTCACGGTAACTTATAAAGCCAATGGACGAATAGTACCAGTTGATACAAAAGGAAATGTTTTGAAAGGTGTAGAGCAGCCATTCTATGTAACAGATCCAAGCGATGCGACTAAAGTAATCAAAACACAAGGTGTACCGAGAATCATGAATTATATTCCAGAACAAGCAACAATTACGGTAAGGAATGCTAGCGAAAATACACCGGTTAGATATTATACTTTTGATGAAATGAGTGAGTTAAAAGCAGAATCTAAAAAAATAGCTCAAGAAAAGAGTAAAGATATAAAACCAAAGAAAAAAGTGGAGGAAAAAACTGAAAAGAAGGAAAAAGAGAAAGAGCACTCATTAAAACCAGAGGAAGAAAATAAAGCGGAGATAACTTCTAAGAAGGAAGCTACACAGGCAGATGGACAAAATGAGCAAGATCATAAAGTTTTAAAGCACATTTTTCCATGGATGAAGTAGAAGATAAAAGAGCTAGATTTGATTATGCAAATCTAGCTTTTTTTAT
>CAMFQH010000065.1:0-7427 GCA_945980025.1 uncultured Lactobacillus sp. | reverse complement strand
TACACCTAAGCCTTCGTCGGCAGCGTCAGATGTGTATAAGAGACAGTTTATATTTTAGGCTGTACGATTTCATTGCCATTAGTTAACATTTCGACAACCTTTCGTCGGGTATTAGCTAATAGTTCTCTAGGAATCATGAGTTTTATGAGTGGGGGTAACTTACAACGCTTATCGTTATTTTCAGTTGGATTGAACCCATTAATGATTTCAATGATGATTATTCAGTTATTAACGATGATGCGATTATTCTATTTTGATACATTTTCGATAAAACAAACGATGAGAATACAGCAATGGTTAACTTTAATTTTTGCAATTATTCAATCGTTAGCTCTTACTTTAATGCTAAACCTTACGACAAATTTGCTTACGAGCTTGGCGGTAACATTAATGTTAACTGCTGGAAGCCTATTTGTAGTATGGTTAGGAAATATGAATACTCGGTTTGGTATTGGTGGAACAATAACGATTATCCTTTTTAACATTATTTCTGGTACTCTTCCTAATTTATTATCGTCAATTGGGAAAATAGTGGGCCAGTCTTACGGGATTCTTTGGTTGGCATTAATTGTGCTCGCAAGTTTTGGCCTTTTAATTTTTTGGATTTCTTTTAATCGTGCTTATTATCCAATTAAGATGGTCGATACAATGATGAGCAGTCATGATAAGCCGATTATTCTTCCACTAGGACTCAATATGGGGGCAATGATGACTTACATGGTTGGAATGTCATTGTTAATGATTCCAACTCTATTAGCAAATATTTTAGGTCCACAGTCTTTATTTGCTAACCCCTATTTTGAAATTGTACTTAGTGGAATATTAGCTTTTGCACTATTTTACTTCTTTACATTTGTACAATTTGACCCTAAAGAACAGGCCAAAACAATGTTACATAATAATAATTACATTATTGGTATTCGTCCTGGTGAACCGACAAAAAAATATTTACAACATCTAGTAATTCACGTATCTTTTTTTGGAGCGCTTTTGAATACTATCCAGTTAAGCTTTGGTTTATTAGGTTCTCGTATTCTTGGAAATTTTGCTGGATTAGCAATTTTGCCAATGAATATTATAATGATTGTAATGTTTATGCAGGGAATAAAAGATCAATTATTAATGTTATTGTTCCCATTAAGATATGCACGTTTAATTAAGGATGAGTGATTATGGATTATTTAGTTCCTGCTTGGCATGAGTTGCTAGAAGGTTGGTCTTATACGATCCCTAAACTTGAATTTGATGATGCAGTTAGTCACATCAAAGTATTTCAAACAAATCAAAAACCCTTTTCGCTAATAATTACTGATTATCAACCACAATTATCGACAAAATTAAACCAATTAACGATCTCACCAACGCAAATCTTTAGTACTTTTGATTATCTACAAGGGGTTCATCATGTTGATAGTCAAATTATTGATTACCGTGATTTTAATTGGCCAACTGGAGCTTACTATAACTTTACAAACTTTCGAGTAATCGTTATGGTCAAAGAAAATCCTTATGCCAAAGTAACTTTTGATACACAAGGTAAAATTCTATGGGTTGACTATCTGGAAAAGGATAAAATAAGTCGACGATTGTTACTTGATAGTCGCGGTTTTGTTTCGCGAGAAGAATTATTTGAAAATGGTCAGCCATATCAATATATTTATTATGATGAACAGGGATATTGGCGCTTTAAACACGATGTAAAATCTGATCGGGTTGAAATTAATAAGCGCTTTTCAGAATTAACAGATTACTTACATTATGAGCATTTAAATGATTTACTCGAGGAAATTATTACTAAGTATGTGTTGAGCAAATTTGATATAAACCAAGATAATTTAATTGTCACGCTGGATGATCAGGCAGTGATCGATCAAAAAAATTATCTGCCTTATCAGCCCATCTTTTCTTTGAGTCGTTGGCATAGGTATCATGAAAGTCTTGATGAACTTAAAAGCCAAGAATTAAATTTGGTTGCGGATAATAATGAAACAAAGAATAATATAAAGAAACAATCTAATATAGATGCAACAATAATTCCACTGTTTCAGTCTCGTTTTAATTTGGGTCATAGTCAACGCTCAGATCAAGAACAAATAGGGCTTTTTATTGAGTCAATGACAAAAGATGAGGTTGATAAGGTATTGGAATTACTTTATCAGCGATTATTAAAGTCACCTGATGCAATAGCATTGACGGTAATGAGCTACAGTACTGAAAAATTACAACAAGCTCAACAAGCTCTTGAAAATTTAAAACAGACTCATCAGGGTGAGTTTATATTAGCTAGCGAGGAACAAAATGAAGTTGAAGAAATTTTAACGAAGCAAATTGGTATTCCTAAACTAACTATTGATACAAAAAGAATTAGTACTCCTGCTGAAGCTGGGCGGCAATTAGACTCTTTACGGATCTTAATTGACTGGGGAAACCAATTGGACGAATTCTTACAGATTTCGGCTATTAGCACAGGAATCCCGCAAATCTATCGGCAACCAAATAGTCAAATTAAAAACTACCAAAATGGTTTAATTTGTCCGCAAATTTCTGATATCAATAAGGGATTAAACTATTATTTAGGTAATCTCAAACATTGGAATGAAGCCCTTATTTATAATGTTCAATTGATGAATCAATTATCAGCGGCAGAATTACAAAAGAAGTGGGAAAAAGTTTTAACGAAGTGAGGTGAATCTTCATGAATGTCTTACAGTTAGGCGCACAAAACTGGGCAGATAAATATAAAATTCCAAATGAAATAACATGGAATTATAATACCTATCCTCAGGCGGGGATAAAACGATTTGATTTAGTGATAATTACAGAAGGCGTCCAGTTAGAAGATAATTTGTGGAGTAAGCTTCAATGGCAAGTCCCTCCTTATTGTGTTTTGTACTCTCCGTTTGCTGAAAGGGACCTTAATGAAGCCGGTTTAAATTTTATTAAATGTCAAGAAGCACGTCAGATTGTTGAAGAACCGCAAGAATTAATTAATCAATTGCCGATCAGATTTTTTCAGGGACAGTCTGGAATTCGGTTTGCACCAACTAAATTATTATTAAATGATCCAGTAGGAACATTTGTAGACGGTGGTCATCTTACGTTAAAAATTGAAGCTGATGAATGGACTAATTTAGGTAGTTACCAGCAAAATGTTTATATTGATCCTCAACGGTTACTTAAATTTAGTCTTGAATATAGTCAAAAAAGCAATATTAAAGTCCGTTTACGGGTTTTTGTTAGTCCGAATGGTGGGGATGGTAACTCTAAGGACCAATATCTTCTTGATTTTTCTAGGAATAATGAAGAACAAGAACTACCAATTGGGTTAGAAGATGCTCCACGATTTGCTAGTGTTAGTGTTGAGGTTCTTGGAAAAGGAAAATTAACATTAGGGACTTTGCATGCACGTTGGTCACGACGAGATTATGGTGAATTTCTTGCAGGTGGTAAACGACTTATTGCTCCAGTAAATGGCGAAGATATTCCTTATTACTTTAATCCGGGTGATTTACGGCCGCCATTACATGTTTATTTTTCTGGAGCACGTGGTTTAGAGGGATTTGAAGCATATCCTCTATTTAGGCGTAATCATACTCCAGCCTTACTGTTTACGGATCCGCGCTTAGCAATGGGACAGTTTTACACCGGTGAGGCAATTGAAAGTCAGATCAAGGACACGATTATTGTAACATTGAAGAAATTAGGATTTGATCGTCAACAATTAGTATTGAATGGGATTTCAATGGGAACATATCCGGCAATTAAACTTGGAGCTCAATTATCTCCTTATGCAATTAACGTTGCCAAACCAACTGTTAATTTAGGACAAGTTGCTTTACGAGCCCGTCTAGAACGACCAGACGAATTTGATACAATCTTTGATATCGATCGGCAACTGGTAGCGTCTTTAACTTCTGAGCAACTTGAACAATTAGATATGGATTTTTGGAATTTAATGAATCAAAATGACTTAACTAAGACGCGGATATATGTTGGGTATATGAAAAATGATGATTATGATAATTTGGCAATGAAAAAAATGCAGGAAAATTCAGCTATTCAAAGTGCTCAACTATTTGTTAGTAAAGGATTTCCTGGACGCCATAATGATAATCGTGCAGTTGTTCAATGGTTTGTTAGCCGGCTTACGGAAATAAATAATGCTTTTGGACGAGGAGAATAAAAATGCAGCAGTTTATTAATCAAGGATATTGGGAATCGTCAAATGCCTATTCTGCGGGTTCAGATATTAAAATAAATTCTGATTATAGCGTTTTATTTCATAACTCGCTCATGGCACCAGGAAAAGTAATTATGAGTTGGAATTCTGTAAATTCATATCAGGCAACTAAATTGGTCCCGCAATTACCAATTCTCCGCAATAATCATAAATACCGTTTAAGTGTAAATGCAAAGGCAGCGCCGATTTACTCATTAATTATTCGGTTGACCTTTTTTGACGCGCAGGAACATGAAATTGATCATGTCGAATTTCAGCAACGGTCAATTGAATTTGTTTATCCCCCCGAAGCTGTGCAGTATCGACTAGAATTGATTAATAATGGACTTACTGATTTAACTTTCCAACGGTTTGAAATTTGTGATGCCGATCTTCCAGTCAGCGTTCATGAGGATGTTTGGTTTCATGAACCAATAAATGAAGATGTAAAAGGAAAGCTTAATCTGCTTTTAATTGCTGACAATAAAAGGGTTCGCAAAACATATCCAGATTTAAAAAAGTATGAAGATTATAAAATGCAGCCGATTAGTGTTGCATGGCAATCATCAGCTGATGTAGTAGCGATTTTAAAGCAATGGTTGATTTCGAATCGAATCTATGATGCCAATGTTATTAGTACTAATCCGAAGTTAGATCAAGTAGTATTGGAATTAAAGATGGAACTTTCCACCATCAATGCAGTCGTTACTAATCAGACTGACCCGCAATCGCAAATTGCCGATGTGATTTATCCATTACTGCCACCTACTACTTGGAGTTCCCCAGTATTGGTTAATCCAGACTGGCCAATTATCTTTTCGGTCATTCAAGAAATAAATTCAAAAGAGGGATAAGATATGACGTACCCCAATTTTAGGTTACAAAAAGTAAAACATACCCTTGCTAAAGTAAATGCATTAACCGCTGAAATGCGAGGGATGAGCGATGAAGAGCTTAAACATCAAACTGTTCTATTAAAAAAAGAATTAGCTAATGGTAAAACAGTTGATGATATCTTACCACGGGCATTTGCGACCATTCGGGAAGCGGACTACCGGATTTTAGGAATGTTTCCATATGATGTGCAAGTTATGGGGGCGATTGTCTTAAATCAAGGTAATATTGCGGAAATGAAAACTGGGGAAGGTAAAACTTTAACAGCGACAATGCCTCTTTACCTAAATGCGTTGACTGGTAAAGGAGCGATGCTATTAACACCTAATGGTTATCTTGCCCAACGTGATAAAGAGCAATTGCAGCCAGTCTATGAGTGGTTAGGGTTAACAGTAAGTCTTGGCTTTACAAATAGTGATCAGAAACCATTACCACAAGTAAAAAGAGAATGGTATAACTCTGACATTGTTTATACGACAGCTAGTAGTCTGGCATTTGATTACTTATTTAATAATTTAGCAACACGTATTGATGACCAATATTTACGACCATTTAACTATGTAATCATCGATGAAGTTGACGCAATTTTACTTGATGAGGCAACTTCACCTTTTGTGGTATCAAGTACTCCCATGGTTCAATCAAATTTATATCGGTTGACAGATGATTTTATTCACACTCTCCAACCCGAAATTGATTATAAACTGAATGAAGATCGAACCGCAGTCTGGCTTACATTACATGGAATTAGACAAGCACAGCGCTTTTTTCGTATTACTGATCTATTTACAAATAGGTATCGGGAAGTATATCGTCATATTATCCTTGCCCTACGTGCTCATTTTATTATGGAAAATGGTCATGATTATTTAGTTAGCGAAGGGAAAGTTGTTTTACTTGATGAGGCAAATGGTCGGTTAAAAAGAGGGGTAAAGGTCAGTACAGGGTTGCATCAAGCAATTGAGGCAAAAGAACAGGTTGATCTTACTCCTAACCAACAAGTAGCGGCTTCAATTACCTTTCCTAGTTTGTTTGGTTTATTTAACAAAATTGCTGGAATGAGCGGAACTGTCAAAAGTGATGAGCAAGAATTCTTTGAAGTGTATAAGATGCGAGTTATTCAGATTCCAACTCGGAAAAAGGTAATCCGTCGAGATTATCCAGAGCAAATTTATTTAACAACTCGTCAAAAGTTAATACATGCCCTTGATGAGACAATTGAGCTTCATAAAGCAGGGCGTCCGGTTTTATTAGTGGCTGGTTCGGTAGAAAATTCAGAAATAATTTCTGAATTATTGTTGGATCAAGGAATTCCTCATAATGTCTTGAATGCTTTTAATGTTGCAAGAGAAGCTGATATTGTAAAAGATGCCGGACAAAGAGGAGCGGTGACTGTTGCTACCAATATGGCTGGCCGAGGAACTGACATCAAACTCGGAGCCGGAGTCAAAGAATTAGGCGGCCTTGCAGTTATTGGTACTGAGATGTTACCAACGCGAGTGAAATTACAACTTGCTGGACGAGCAGGACGTCAGGGTGATCCGGGCTCAAGTAAATTTTATATTTCTCTAGAAGATAGCTACCTTGCTAAGAACAGTACCAAACGGTTCAAAAATTATTATCGTCAATTACAAAAGAAAAAGACTGATAAACAGTTACGTAGTCCGCGTTTAAAAATGAGTATAGCAATGCTTAATGACCGGGTAGCTGCTAATCAGCAAATGGCACGCAGCAATGTCAATAAGAATGAAATTGCATTAAAAATTCAGCGTAAGTATCTTTATGATCGGCGTGACCAGTTAATGAGAACAGCACATTTAGAAACAGAAGTTGGAAAATGGTTAAGCAGAGGGATTTCTCTTTACCTTGATAAAAAAGTAAAATGGAATGCCCTAGAATTACGACATTTAATGAATCAACATTTTACTTATGATGTTGTGGATTTGCCGGATAATCTAGAATTAGACCACAAAAAAATACAAAAATATTTAGAGCAATTTTGTCAAAAAGAGCTAGAACAGAAAGCTAAAGTATTAATTAATAGCGAACAATTAAATCAGTTTTATCGTTCAGCTTTATTAAATGCGCTTGATAGTAGCTGGACTGACCAGATGGCTTATTTATCGAAACTATCAGTTATCGTTCAGCCATGGACAACAGCACAACGGAATCCTAAGTTTATGTACCAAGAAAAAGCTTATCAAGCATTTGAAAAAATGTTTGATACTGTCGCCAAAAAAGTAGTTGATAACTTAATGCTAAGTACTATTACTGTCTCTTATACACATCTCCGAGCCCACGAGACCGAGGCTGA
>CAMFQH010000064.1:0-7486 GCA_945980025.1 uncultured Lactobacillus sp. | reverse complement strand
ATGCCCATTCATCTACGGGTATTTACTGCTGTATTATTAGGGCAAATTGCCTGTGGTTTTTCCCTAGGTATTTCTGGGACTGCTCTTTCTAGCGCAAGTAAATATATTACAATCAGTGATCTATGGACTGGATTAATTGGGGCCGGATCTTTAATAGGTTTAGCGGGAAGCATCTTAATTGGACGCCTATCTGATAAAATTGGCAGACGAAAATTATTAATGCTAAATATGTATATCCTAGGATTTCTATCATTAATCCAATTGTTAACTAATAACTTAATACTTATTTTTATTATTAGAATTCTGATTGGTTTAATGATTGCTGTCGACTATACAGTGGGAAATGCTCTCTTAACAGAATGGCTGCCTAAAGGCGAAGATAGTAAAAGACAAAGTCATCTTCTTATTTATTGGACCATTGGATTCATTGCTTCATATTTAACAGGAACCTTTATTACTGGCTTTGGTTCTTATAATTGGCAAATCATTTTATCTACCGGTGCAATTCCAGCGTTTATTGCCGCTATATTTAGATCCATTTTCCCCTTACCTGCTTCACCAAGTTGGCTTGCTAGTCGTGGTAAAGTGAAAAAAGCTAATAAAGTTATCAAAAAACATATGGGACATAAATGGGGCCTTCCTCAAAAATTAAAAAAGGCTAAACCCGTCAAGGAAGTTTCTTGGACAATATTATTTTCCAGGAAATATTTGCGACAAACTTTAGTCGGTGGCCTTTTCTATGCTTGCCAAGCCTTTGCATTCTTTGGTATCAGTATTTTTCTTCCGATTCTCTTACAAAGTATGCATGTTACTGATCAAAAAATTTCCGGCATTATCTATAATGGCGGTATGTTCATTGGGGTGCTTTTTGGAATTTTAATTTTTAACAAAATTAGTCGACGTGCATTTTTAATCAGTAACTTTTTACTCTCAAGTCTCTTGATTGGTTTCCTAGCAATCAATAAAAATATTAATTCCAATATTCAATTGATTATCTTTTGTATATTTGCAATTGTTTTATCGTCTGGATTAGTACTTGACTACCCTTATCCAACTGAGCTATTTGATATTAAAGTTCGAGGAACAGGAGTTGGAACTTGTATCACAATTAGTCGTTTTGGGGCAGCAGCTGGTACTTTCCTATTGCCTATTTTAACTAATCTAGGTGGAGCACATCTGGCAATGATCACTTGTGCTTTTGTTCTCTTTGCTGCCTTTGTCATCTGCTTAATCTGGGCTCCTGAAACTTCACCCCAATTCAAACAAAATAATTGATTTGATACTACTTTTTTCTAAAATTAAGTATTAGAAAGGATTAGGGTGATTTCTATGGTAAAAATGACAATTAGCCAAGATGCAATCGATTTTCTTAAAAAACGTGGTTATAACAAACATGAAATACTTTTAATTGTTGATGGCGGTGGTGGCGACTACTCAATTGAAGGCGGATCATGTAATATCGGAATGGATTATTCATTAATCTCACTTGATACAATGAAGCACGATCCACGCTACTCAGTAAAAATTGAAAATAATGCTAATTTTGAAATTTATACTTCGGATTACGATTTAGCGTTTCTCGGTGATAACTTGATTCTTGATATTCACGATACTACCTTACGTTTACGTAATGATTCGGGCATCTTAACTGGCGCCGTAAAAATAGCAAAGGCAAGTTTTTTAGCAGAAAGAGCTAAAGAAGGAATTATTGATCAAAAAAATTGTTAATAAATAACTTTTACTCTCAAATATAATTTTGAGAGTTTTTCTTTACTTTAAAGTGTGTCGTAAAAAAGGAGTCGCGTAACCTTGACTCCAAAATAAAAAGTACATAAGACTTATTTCTATAAAGTTTTATTATCTACATAAATTAGAATGGGTACTCATCCCAATTAAATATATTTACCCCTATGCCGATTTTTAAATCAACTAGTCGAAAAACTTTACTCATCTAGCAGTTTCTCTAATTCAGGATAAGACATTGTTCCCTCTAATTTATTAGTTTTTAAATCATCTATTGCTTCTTCAATAGAGTTCATTGTTTTCACATTAGGAATGTCCCAATATTTTGGGAGAGCAGGATCTGCTAACGCTTTGCTAGCCTTTTGTTTTATACCAGCTGAGATTCTATTATCAACTCTTGTGTCTACCTTGATCACCTCTATAATAGATGACTCATAAAGACCTTATTTAACAAAAAAGACGGTCACTAAGACCGCCCACGCTCTGCATGACTAAACTCATGTTTCGCAATATCTTTACTCCTAATTTTATTATACCACTGGCAATTGTAAAGTCGGTGGTTTTTATTTGCCGAAAACTCATTAGAATCAACTCGACTTCTTATTTTTTTATTCGTTCATCAAATTATTTTATACTCTACTGCAAAGATATTGATATACACTTAATTCTTTTCTTCCCCCCAGTGCTTTTTTCGAAAAAATGTTATATCATTAGAATCAATAATTTAGAAAAGGACATATTGCTATATGATGCTAATTGTATTTTAGTCTCAAGGGACTAATTTACCTTCCCTTGAGAAAACCAAATTTAAAATCTATTTTCTTAAGGAGAAAAATAAAAATTGAATAATACTGACGAAATCGAATTTTCACGTGTACGTAAACTTGTAGCTCACTATGCTGTTTCACCAGAGGCTAAGGAGAAAATTTTAGCTCAACGACTTGCAAATAAGTTAGTCAAAGCAAATGCGTTATTAGATGAAACGGAAGAAATGGTCTGGATTTTAGATCACGGCCTACACATCCCTTTTATTAATTCAGATGCTTTTACCCCAATTATCAATAAAGTGAAAAAGGGATATATCTTAAAGCCTCGAGAACTAGAACAAGTTGCCGACTTTATACGGGTTACCCGCTTATTAGTACGCTTTTTTGATAAACAAAGAAGTAACGTTCCGATTATGGCAAGCTATTGTGATAGTCTAACTATTCTCGATAAATTAGAAGAAGTAATTTATCGAGATATTGAACGCGGAGAGGTTTCAGATCGAGCCGATAAAGATCTGACTAAACTACGCCAAAGAAGTAGTAAATTAAATACAACTATCAAGGAAACTCTACAGAAATACTTGCAGACAAAAAAGTACCAATCAATGTTGCAAGATTTTCAGATTATTCAAAAAGATAATCACTATACTCTTCCTGTTAAGACAAGTTTTAAGCATACTTTTGGTGGAAATATTATTGATCAATCTAATAATGGGACCACTGTTTTCATTGAGCCAACCAAAATAATTCATCTTACCCAAGAAAAAACTACAGTCGAAAATCAGATTTACTTAATTGAATCTCAAATTTTGGGAAATTTAACAGCAAAAATCTATAATGAGCTAACTCATTTTGAAGCCAATCTTACTGTTATTGTTGATCTAGATTGTATCTTAGCACGCGCAAAATATTCGCATGCTATTGGTGGCAAACGACCAATTTTAAATGAACAAAATGAGCTTCAATTGAACGGAATGAAGCATCCCTTGTTAAGTAATCCCGTTCCTCTATCCCTTAAGTTAGATCCAACTAAACATGGCTTAATTATTACTGGACCGAATGCAGGTGGGAAAACTGTCACACTCAAAACTGTTGGCTTAGCCACTGCAATGACTGAATTTGGTCTCTTCTTACCTAGTGCAGCACCGTGTTCCATTCCGCTTATGACAGAAATTTATACTTCAATTGGTGATCATCAAGACTTAGATAACTCTCTCTCAACATTTTCTGCTGAAATGAAAAAGATGGCAGAGATTGTTCAAAAGGCCACTCCAAGCAGTCTGATTTTGTTAGACGAACTGGGTAGTGGAACGGATCCCAATGAAGGTGCAGCCCTTGCTATTGCTATTTTACAAACCCTGCAGCTAAAAGGATGCCTAATCTTAGCAACTACCCACTATAGCGCTATAAAAGATTATTCAACTAAAAATCCTGCTTTTATTACAGCAGCAATGGATTTTGACTTACAAACTCTACATCCCACCTATAAACTACTTTTAAATCAAGTAGGTGCTAGTCGTGCGCTCTGGATTGCAGAAAAAAGTGGTATGCCTGAAAACGTACTGTCAGAAGCTAAAGATTTCTTAAACACAGGAATCTTTCCTCTAAAACAAGCTAATCTTAAATTTAAGAATAAGCCGAAAAAAATTAAATCCCTACCTTCTTTTAAAAAAGGCGATCGAATTAAAGTACCAAAATATCACCAAGAAGTACTCTTTTATGAGAACGCCGATATAGCGAATCAAATTGTGGTTTTCGTTAATAGAACTTTTGAGACTGTACCCTTAAAAGGAGCAAAATTAGTTCGAAAAGCTGAAGAACTTTATCCTGCAGGATATAACCTTGATTTATTATTTGTTCAAGATTGGCAAGAATATAAACTAAACAAGGATTTAGATCGCGGTTCTAAAAAGGCCTGGAAGAAGTTGAAAAAGTAATAACACAACTATTTAAATAATTATAAAAATAAGCTCTCCAGCTTACTTTAAGCTAGAGGGCTTATTTGTGTTTATTCAGATATTTTTATCCATCAAGTTCTACGCCCTGCAGTTCTTTCATTGCATCATAAGCAGCTGATCGTTTATTATGATCAACTCCTAGAATTAATAAATCTCCTGCTACAATTACGGTATCACCATGAGGAATTATTTCTCGACTTCCTCTTCTAATCGTTCTAACAAGTACATTATCTGGCCATTTAATATTCTTGATTTCCTGATCTACTAACTTACTATTTTCATATACTGGAATATCTAATTCGTCTTCTTCACCTGATATTGGGTGTAAACGTGTTTCTGGCATCATGGCAGCTGCTAAACTATCATAGATTGGCTTGCCACCAAGAATTTGATCAATTAAAAGTGCAATAAATGCCACAACAGCCAGTGGCATTAAGTGAAGAAGCGATCCGACCATTTCAGTAATCAAAATAATTGCTGTAAATGGTGCGCGAATTATCGCTGCAAAATAACCTGCCATTGAAAAAATTATTAAGTTAATAACTAAGTGTGCAGGCATTAAGCCAAGTTGTACCATTAATGTGCCATAGGTTGCTCCAATTAGAGCCCCCATAGTTAAAATTGGTAAAAATATACCACTAGGTAACCCGGAATCATAAGAAATAATGGAAAAGGCGATTCGCATTACATAGTAAAACGCTAAAATTCCAACTAGTGCCCATCCACTTTGAGTGAGCATTTTTTGTAAAGATAAAATCAAACGATTACCTGGTCCAGTAATTAATGGCCAATAATACATAATTGGAATTAAAAGTGCTAATGGAATTAAACCATGTAGCCAACGTGGTAACCAGGTAATTTTTAAATAGACTTTTTTTAATCCAAATAAACCTTTTTTATATAAATGGCCTAATAGTCCCAGGATAATTCCTAAAATCACCAAATGCCAGTACAAATAAATTGGAAATGAATGATCATATGGCATCCCTAAAGCATGGTGTAAGCCAAAAAAGTAGGACACCATAAAATTAGCGGCAATTGCTCCTACCAAGGAATTCATCCAAACTCGCGGAGAAAAATTATGAAAAATTTCTTCTAAAACAAATAGTGCTCCGCTCAATGGTGCTCCAAATGCAGCTGACAAACCACTGGCAGCTCCCGTTGCAAGTAACACCCTTTGATTGTATTTACTTTGTTTTAGCTTCTCACCCACTCCTTGGCCAATGGATGAACCAAGTTGAAGGGATGGTCCCTCAGGTCCTAGAAACAAGCCTGTTCCAATTACTAAGATTCCCCCGATGAGCTTTCTCCACAAAATCTGCCACCATTTAAGTTGGAGCTTACCTTGAAGCTGTAATTTAACTTCCGGAATACCGGATCCTCCAACGTGTGGATACTGTTTAACAAAATATCCCGCTATGATCCCTACTGCGGCTAACCCAAGAACAATTGCAACAAACCAAACTGGATTATTATGGGCCTCTTTAAAAAGATAGAGCCAAAAAGCAGACGTCTTTTCAATTCCAAATCTAAATAGTCCAACTACGGCACCTGCAATTAGTCCTACAATTAATGCCTGCAGCATCAATTTTAGATTATCTTTTTCTTCTTTCCTCATTCTTACTTACCTACATCCCTATTTATTAGATACTGCTTTATTTTAACGCAAAAAGTCACTACATCTGTAGTGACTTTTTTAGTTTCATGTGAAACATTGTTATTTTTCTTCGTACCATTCAGTATGGAAAGTACCTGGACGATCATTTCTTTGGTAAGTGTGAGCACCAAAGTAATCACGTTGACCTTGAATAATGTTTTGAGGTAAGCGTGGATTAAAAATAGATTCCAAGTAATTCAAAGCTGCACTAAGAGTTGGAGTTGGTACGCCAGCATCAGCCGCAATTTTAACCACATCTCTAAGAGCGCCAATATTTTCTTTCTTTACCTTATCAAAAAATGGAGCCTTGAATAAGTTAGGCAAGTCTTTATCAGCATTATACGCAAACTTAATATCATGAAGCATTTGTGAGCGGATGATACATCCAGCTTCCCAGTTTTGGGCAATAGTTGAATAGTGCAAGCGCCAGTTATAAGCTTTTGCAGCCATCGTTAATTGCTCAAATCCTTGACCATATGAAACAGCCATAGCTAAGTATAAGGCTTTTGCAAGTTGATCAACTAAGTCCTTTGGAGCTTTCTCTGGGTCAATCTTTGGTTCAGGATCATTTCTCAAAGTTGCTTTTGACATAAAACGAGCAAGAACGGCTTCTGCAATTACAGTAATTGGAGCACCTAAACGAATTGCATCTTCAAGCATCCAGTTACCAGTTCCCTTATAAGAAGCTTCATTTAAGATATGATCAATAATATGATCATCAGTTAAGTTATCCTTTTGTTTTAAGACCTTAGAAGTGATTTCAATTAAATAAGCTTGTAAACCACCCTTATCCCAATTCTTAAAGATTTCACTCATTTCATCGTTTGAATAATGACCAACGGTGCGGAGAACATCGTATACTTCAGAAATAATCTGCATAATACCATATTCAATACCGTTGTGAACCATCTTCACATAGTGACCACTACCTGCTGGTCCAATGTATCCGACACATGGTTGACCAGTTGGAGTCTTGGCAGCCATAGCTTCAAGGATTGGCGCTACTTCTTCATAAGCTTTTTCATCACCACCTGGCATTAAGGCAGGACCGTTCAAAGCTCCTTCTTCACCGCCAGAAACACCCATACCAATGAAGTGAATACCATGCTTTTCCATTTCTTTATAGCGACGATTAGTATCATGGAAATTAGAATTACCACCATCAATTAAAATATCGCCCTTATCTAAAAGAGGCAATAGTTTTTGTAAAGTTTCATCAACTGGTTTACCAGCCATGATTTGAATCAAGATTTTTCGTGGCTTTTCTAGTGAATTAACAAATTCTTCCCAAGTATAAGCTGGCTTTAAATTCTTATCTTCATATTTTGCTAAAGCATCAACCTCTGGCTTATCAATTGAAA
>CAMFQH010000063.1:0-7599 GCA_945980025.1 uncultured Lactobacillus sp. | reverse complement strand
CAGCCTCGGTCTCGTGGGCTCGGAGATGTGTATAAGAGACAGGGATAGTAGTTGGAAATTAGGTTTAGTAGGAAGAAACGGAAGGGGAAAGACAACCTTCTTAAATCTTTTACGAGGTAATTTAAGGGGAACAGGAAAGATACAAGCTAAACTTGATTTTAACTATTTTCCGCTTACTGTTAATGATAAAAAAAAATTAACTTTATATGCGCTGCAAGAACAAATTTCATTTGAACAGTGGGAGCTTGAACGTGAATTAAATTTAATGAAAGTTGATTCTGAACTTATTTGGCAGCCTTTTGATTCTTTAAGTGGCGGAGAACAGACTAAAATTTTGTTGGCACTATCTTTTATTAATAAAAATGGTTTTCCTTTAATCGATGAGCCAACTAATCATTTAGATGAAGATTCCAGAATGCAGGTTATAGCTTATTTACAACAACATTCTAATGGCTACATTGTGGTGAGTCACGATCGTGCTTTCTTAAATCAAGTAACAAATCATATCTTAGCAATTGAAAATACCGAAATTCATTTGTATCAAGGAAATTTTGCCAGTTATGAAGATACAAAGACAAAGCGAGATAAGTTTAATCAAGATAAGAATGAAAAACTTCAAGGTCAAATTAGAAGTTTGAACGAAAGTAGAAAGCGAGTAAAAGGATATTCTCTTCAATCAGAAAACAATAAAAAAGCAAGCGCTCATAAAAATGAAATGCATGCAAATATTGATAAGGGATTCTTTGGTCATAAAGCGGCTAAAATAATGAAAAGATCGAAGAATCTTGAAAGAAGAATGGATAAGAGTATTCAAGATAAAAAAGGCTTAATGACAAATATTGAGTCTATTCCTGAATTAGAAATGAACTTTCATCCCAACTATCATGGAACTCTATTAGAAGCGCAGCATTTAGATCTTACAGTTCAAAATAAGAAATTGTTTGCAGATTTAAATTTAGCTATTAAAAATCATGGGATTGTAGCGCTAGAAGGAAAAAATGGATCTGGAAAGTCTACATTTTTGAAAAATATTTTAAAACCAGATAAAAATGTGATTTCTCAAGGAAAACTTGATATTGTTAAAGGCTTAAAGATATCATATTTACCACAAAATTTTATTGAATATTCTGGTACTTTATCTCAGTTTGCAGAAAAAGAAAAAATATCTTATGAAAATCTATTAAATATTCTTAGAAAAATGGGTTTTCCGAGAGAAAGCTTTGCCACAAAAATTGAAGAAATGAGTATGGGGCAGCAAAAAAGAGTGGCGATTGCCAAATCATTGGTGGAAGAAGCAGATATATATTTATGGGATGAGCCAGCTAATTATTTAGACGTGTTTAACCAGGATCAGTTAATTAGCATGTTAAGAAAAGAACAACCAGCCATGCTCTTAATTGAACATGATAAGTATTTTATTAGTCAGGTTGCAGATAAACGAATAAAATTAGGAGATGTAAAAGCAAAATAATTAAAGGAAAAAAATTGGTATTTTATTATAAAAAAGAATATAAAGATTTATATTTCCCAAAAAAGAAACCTGAATTAATAACTGTTCCTGAAATGAATTATCTAGCAGTTTCAGGAAGTGGGGATCCAAATAAAGAAGATGGAACATATAAAAATGCTCTAGAAATGTTGTATAGTGTCGCTTATACAATTAAAATGAGTAAAAAGGGAGAACACAAAATCCCAGATTATTTTGATTTTGTTTTTCCACCTCTTAAAGGTCTCTGGTGAATGAAAGGTGATTCCAAAATCGACTACTCTCATAAAGAAAACTTTTCTTGGATTTCAATGATTCGTTTACCCGACTTTGTTACTCCTAAAGAGTTGGATTGGGCAGTTAAAATCGCTAGCGAAAAGAAGAAAAAAGATTTCTCGAAAGTAAAATTTTTCAAATATAACGAAGGACTATGTGTCCAGCAAATGCATATTGGTAGTTATGATGATGAACCGATGACAATTGAAAATATGCATAAATTTGTTAAGTCAGAAAATTATCAAATTGATATAAAAAATCCACGCTATCATCATGAAATATATTTAAGTGATCCGCGAAGAACTAGAGTAGATCGTGTAAAAACTGTAATCAGATTACCGATTAAATAAATTTGAGCAAGTACTTAGTACTTGCTTTTTTTGTTAAAAATCAAATTGTTTTAGCACTCTACTTGCACAATTGCTAATATATGGTATTATATAAATTGTTAGCACAGAAGAAAGAAGAGTGCTAATGATGGGGGCGAGAAAATGTTGACTGAACGGCAAGAACTTATTTTAAAGACTATTATTATGGACTTTACTCAGACACATGAGCCAGTAGGTTCCAAGACCGTGATGAATCAACTGCCTGTCAAGGTCTCAAGTGCAACGGTTCGAAATGAAATGGCGGTTTTGGAAGAGAAAGGGCTACTTGAAAAGACGCACTCTTCAAGTGGACGAATTCCTTCTACTGCTGGCTATCGATACTACTTGGATCATTTAATTAATCCAGTAAAAATACCAGCATCTGTCTATAATCGAATTGTTTACCAGTTAGACCAACCCTTTCAACAAGTTAATGAAATTGTGCAGGAAGCTGCAAAGATTTTATCTGATTTGACTAACTATACAGCTTTTGCAGCAGGACCTGAAACCCATTCGGTAAAAGTTACGGGTTTTAGAATTGTTCCTCTATCTAGTCATCAAGTGATGGCCATTTTAGTCACTGATGATGGTAATGTAAAGAATCAAATTTATACTTTGCCTCACCACACTAACGGGGAAGAAATTGAAAAAGCTGTTCGATTGATTAATGATCAATTAGTTGGAAAATCACTTAGTTCAATTAATGAAGTATTACTCAAGCGAATTGCTGATCATCTTATTGCTCGAGGATCTGCACCGGAAATATTAGATCTCTTACAAGATGTCATTAAAGATGCGGCCAGTGAGCAAATGTATGTTGATGGTCAAATTAATCTTTTGAGTAATTATGAAAATGATGATTTAACCAAGATAAAATCACTTTATAAGTTAATTGATCAAAATGACGCACTTTCAAGTTTAATTGGTTTTAATCCTGAAGATGAACTGAAAAATGATTCTAGTTCTAAAGTTCAGGTTAAATTAGGTTCAGAATTACCATCTGATTTACTTGAAAATTATAGCTTATTAACTGCACAATATAGTGTTGGAAAATATGGTAAAGGAACAATTGCACTACTAGGACCAACAAACATGCCATACTCGCAGATGATCGGATTACTCGAGTATTTTAGGAATGAACTAGCAAAGAAATTGTTAGATTATTATGGTAGATTTAAGTAAGGAGGTTAGCTGTGAGTAAAGAAGAATTTCCGCATGAAAAAGATTTAAAGGACGAGGTGACCCCAGATAAGGCACCAAAAAAAGATCCAAAAGCAGCTCCGAAAGAGGAAGTTAAGGAAAATCCAGTAGAGAATTATGAAAAAGAAATTGCTGAATTAACTGCTAGAAATAAGGATCTTGAAGATAAATACTTACGTAGTGAAGCTGAGATTCAAAATATGCAAGCGCGCTATGCAAAAGAACGTGCTCAGTTAATAAAATATGAGTCTCAAAGCCTAGCTAAAGAAGTTTTGCCAGCAATGGATAACTTGGAGCGAGCATTAGCTGTTAAAGCCGATGATGAAGCTGCTAAGCAACTCCAAAAGGGCGTTCAGATGACTCTTGATTCATTAGTTAAATCGATGAAAGATCAAGGAATTACTGAAATTAAAGCCGAGGGTGAAACTTTTGATCCTTCTCTTCATCAAGCTGTTCAAACTGTAGCAGCAGAAAATGATGAACAAAAAGATCGCGTAGTTAAAGTTTTACAAAAAGGATATCAATATAAAGATAGAACATTAAGACCAGCAATGGTTGTAGTGGCTCAATAAGAAAGGAAGTTCCATATATGTCAAAAGTTATTGGTATTGACTTAGGTACGACTAACTCTGCTGTTGCCGTACTTGAAGGTAAAGAACCTAAAATTATTACTAACCCAGAAGGTAACCGTACAACTCCTTCTGTAGTTGCTTTTAAAAATGGTGAAATTCAAGTTGGAGAAGTAGCTAAGCGTCAAGCAATCACTAACCCTAACACTATTGTTTCAATCAAGAGTCATATGGGTGAAGAAGGCTACAAAGTTAAAGTTGGTGATAAGGAATACACTCCACAAGAAATTTCAGCTTTCATTTTGCAATACATTAAGAAGTTCTCTGAAGACTATTTGGGTGAAAAGGTAACTGACGCAGTTATTACTGTTCCTGCTTATTTCAATGACGCACAACGTCAAGCTACTAAAGATGCTGGTAAAATTGCTGGCTTAAATGTTCAAAGAATTATCAATGAACCAACTGCTTCAGCTTTAGCATATGGTCTTGATAAAGATGAAAATGATGAAAAAGTATTAGTATACGACCTTGGTGGTGGTACTTTCGATGTTTCTATCTTGCAATTAGGTGATGGAGTCTTCCAAGTATTATCAACTAATGGTGATACTCACCTTGGTGGTGACGACTTTGACCAAAGAATTATGGATTGGTTAATCCAAAACTTTAAGGAAGAAAATGGTGTTGACTTATCTAACGATAAGATGGCACTACAACGTTTAAAGGATGCTGCAGAAAAGGCTAAGAAAGACTTATCTGGTGTTTCCTCAACTCACGTTTCACTTCCATTTATTTCTGCTGGAGAAGCTGGTCCACTTCACCTTGAAGCTGATTTAACTCGTGCTAAATTTGATGAATTAACTGATGATTTAGTTCAAAAGACTAAGGTAGCATTTGATAATGCTTTAAGTGATGCAGGTTTGACTGTAAATGATATCGATAAAGTTATTTTAAACGGTGGTTCAACTCGTATTCCTGCAGTTCAAAAGGCTGTTAAGGATTGGGCTGGAAAAGAACCTGACCACTCAATTAACCCTGATGAAGCTGTTGCTTTAGGTGCAGCAATTCAAGGTGGTGTTATCTCAGGTGATGTTAAGGACATTGTTTTACTTGATGTTACTCCATTATCACTT
Organism: uncultured Lactobacillus sp.; assembly: GCA_945980025.1. Taxonomy (GTDB): domain Bacteria; phylum Bacillota; class Bacilli; order Lactobacillales; family Lactobacillaceae; genus Lactobacillus. The sequence goes on along the minus strand of CAMFQH010000063.1, from coordinate 2,570 downwards.
GGTATTGAAACTATGGGTGGTGTCTTCACTAAGTTAATTGACAGAAACACTACTATTCCAACTTCAAAGAGCCAAATCTTTTCAACTGCAGCTGATAACCAACCAGCAGTAGATGTTCATGTTTTACAAGGTGAACGTCCAATGGCCGCTGATGACAAGACTTTGGGACGCTTTGAATTAACTGATATTCCACCAGCACCACGTGGTGTTCCACAAATTCAAGTTACTTTTGATATCGATAAGAACGGTATTGTAAACGTATCTGCTAAGGATATGGGTACTGGTAAGGAACAAAAGATTACCATTAAGAGTTCTTCTGGTTTATCAGATGAAGAAATCAAGAAGATGCAAAAGGATGCTGAAGAGCATGCTGAAGAAGATAAAAAGCGTAAAGAAGAAGTTGATTTACGTAACGAAGTAGATCAATTAATCTTTACTACTGAAAAGACTTTAAAGGAAACTGAGGGTAAAGTTCCTGAAACTGAAACTAAGAATGTTCAAGATGCTTTAGATGCTTTGAAGAAGGCTCAAAAAGACAACAACTTGGATGAAATGAAAGAAAAGAAAGAAGCTTTATCAAAGGCTGCTCAAGATTTAGCTGTTAAGCTTTACCAACAAAATGGTGGTGCTCAAGGTGCAGCTGGTCAAGCTGGCCCTCAAGGCCCACAAAATGGTGGTCAACCAAACAATGATAATGGCTCAGACAACGGTCAAGGTGGTTCAACTGTTGATGGAGACTTTCATAAGGTAGACCCTGATAAGTAAAAAGTTTTATAATTAAATCAAACAAGAAAAGAACTGCGTGATTGTAGTTCTTTTCTTTTATGAATAAAGGAGTTTTCAGATGGCACAACGTGATTATTATGATGTGCTGGGTGTTGATAGAAATGCTAGTGAAAGTGAGATTAGTAAGGCATATCGTAAACTAGCAAAAAAATATCACCCAGACTTAAACCATGAACCTGGTGCTGAAGAAAAATACAAGGAAGTAAATGAAGCATATGAGGTTCTCCATGATAAACAGAAAAGAGCTCAGTATGACCAATTTGGCCAAGCAGGTGTAAATGGTCAAGGTGGCTTTGGTGGTCAAGGCTTTGGCGGTTTTGGCGGCCAAGGTGGATACTCATCTCAAGGCTTTGGTGATTTTGGCGATATTTTCGGTGATATCTTTGGTTCAGCATTTGGCGGAGGCAGAAGTCGTGTAGATCCAACTGCACCGCAAAAAGGTCAAGATTTAGATTATACAATGACGATTGACTTTATGGATGCAATCAAGGGTAAAAAGACCGATATTACCTATACTAGAAGTGAAGTTTGTCCTACTTGTGACGGCTCTGGTGCTGAAAAAGGTACTCATCCAATTACGTGTGATAAATGTCATGGAAGTGGGGTAATGACGGTAACTCGTCAAACACCACTCGGTGTTATTCAACAACAAACTACTTGTGACAAGTGCGGAGGACGCGGAACAATTATTGAACATCCATGTCAAACTTGCCATGGTCAGGGCACCGTCGACAAAAAGCAGACTCTTCAAGTTACTGTTCCAGCTGGTATTGATAATGGACAACAGATTCGTTTAAGTGGTCAAGGCGAAGCTGGAAAAAATGGTGGTCCTTACGGTGACTTGTACATTGTATTTAGAGTTAAACCAAGCAAAGAATTTAGAAGAAATGGTACAACTATCTATACTGAAGCTCCAATTTCATTTGCTCAAGCAGCTTTAGGAGATAAAATTCGTGTAAATACAGTTCATGGTCCAGTTGATTTAACTATTCCGGCAGGAACTCAACCTAATACTAACTTTAAATTACGTGGTCAAGGTGTACCAAAGATAAATGGTACAGGCAATGGAGACCAAGAAGTAACAGTTAAAGTAGTTATTCCAAAGAAGATTAATGATAAGCAGAAGGAAGCTTTGGTTGATTACGTTAAAGCTGGTGGCGGTAATATTTCCCCACAAGAAAAGAATTTCTTCGAACGTTTAAAAGATAAGTTAAACGGAGAATAAAAGTGAAAACGTATATCTCTATAAGTCTTGAGGTATGCGTTTTATTTTTGTAATAAATAATTACTTCAATAAAAATGTTGCATTAAGAATTTTATCTAGTCGTAGGCCTTTGATATAATTAATAAAGCGAAAAGGGTGAGAACATGGATATAAAAAAATTACAAGATTATCAAAAACATATTCGAAATTTTTCAATTGTTGCCCATATTGATCATGGAAAATCAACGATTGCAGATCGTATTTTAGAATTAACAGATACTGTTTCTGAACGTCAAATGAAAAATCAATTACTTGACGATATGCCACTAGAACGGCAACGTGGTATAACTATTAAGCTAAATTCTGTAGAAGTAAAATACCACGCTAAAGATGGTGAAACATATATCTTTCACTTAATTGATACTCCAGGCCACGTAGACTTTTCATATGAAGTTTCAAGATCATTAGCGGCCTGTGAGGGGGCACTCTTAGTAGTGGATGCCACTCAAGGTGTACAAGCACAAACTTTGGCTAATACTTATTTAGCTATTGATGATGACTTGGAAATTTTACCAGTTAT
>CAMFQH010000062.1:0-7709 GCA_945980025.1 uncultured Lactobacillus sp. | reverse complement strand
AACGAAAAAATAAAAAGAATTTAGTTATTGTCGAGTCTCCTCATAAGGCTAAGACAATTGAAAAATATTTAGGAAGAAATTATCATGTTATCGCTTCAAAAGGCCATATTCGTGATTTACCCAAGTCTCAAATGGGAGTGGATGTAGAACATGACTATGAACCAAAATATATCTCCATTCGTGGAAAAGGCGATACGATTAAAGAATTAAAGAGCGAAGCTAAAAAAGCAAAATATGTTTATCTTGCTTCCGACCCGGATCGAGAAGGAGAAGCGATTGCTTGGCACGTTGCTCATGCATTAAATCTAGATCCAAAAGAACATAACCGGGTTGCTTTTAACGAAATTACTAAAGATGCTGTTAAGAATGCCTTTAAGAATCCAAGAACTATTGATATGGATATTGTTGATGCTCAACAGGCGCGTCGTGTCCTAGATCGTTTGGTTGGTTATTCAATTAGTCCGATTTTGTGGCAAAAGGTAAAGAAAGGTTTGTCAGCTGGACGTGTTCAATCGATTGCCTTGAAGTTAGTAATTGATCGTGAAAATGAAATCAAGAACTTTAAGCCAGAAGAGTACTGGACTATTGATGCTGATTTCGAAAAAGGTACAGAAAAGTTCAAAGGTGCTTTTTATGGCATTAAAGGCAAAAAACAGGAATTGCCAAATAACGAAGCAGTTCAAGATGTTTTAAAGCGAATTGATAAGCGGAAAAACTTTGAAGTTACAAAAGTAGTTAAAAAGGAAAGAAGACGTCAACCGGCTGCTCCTTTTACCACTTCAACTATGCAACAAGAAGCAAACAAGCGCTTAGGCTACAGAACTCGTCGAACAATGAGAATTGCCCAATCTCTTTATGAAGGTGTGAACCTTGGTAAGGGATCTGTCGGCTTGATTACTTATATGCGTACTGACTCAAAGCGTATTGCTAATGTAGCAAAGCATGAAGCTTCAAAATTTATTCATGAAGAATACGGTGAAAATTACGCAGCAGTTAAGCCGCAACATTTTAAAAATGATGCGGATGCTCAAGATGCCCACGAAGCAATTCGTCCTACTTCAGCTTTTAGAACTCCAGCTTCTGTAAAAGAGTATTTAACCACTGAAGAATATCGACTATATACTTTAATTTGGTCAAGATTTATTGCTAGTCAAATGACTCCAGCTGTTTACGATACAGTTAGAGCTGATATTGAGCAAAATGACGTAACTTTTAGAACAACAGGATCAAAACTTAAGTTTGCTGGATTTACTAAGGTATACGATAACCAAAAAGAAAAGAGTAATGAACTCCCTGAGTTAAATGAAGGCGATAAAGTTAAGCTTAAGAAGACTGATGATCGTCAACACTTTACTCAACCACCTGCACGTTATACAGAAGCTAGTTTAGTTCGTGCTCTTGAAGAAAATGGTGTCGGTCGTCCATCAACTTATGCACCAACAATTGATACCATTCAAAAACGTTACTACGTAAAACTTGAAGGTAGATCAATTGTACCTACAGAATTAGGTGAAATCGTAGATAAGTTAATCGAAGAATTTTTCCCTGACATTGTTAATGTTGACTTTACGGCTCAACTTGAAAATGACCTAGACGGGGTTGAAGTAGGGAAGAAGAACTGGATTAAAGTAGTTGATGAATACTACAAGCCATTTTCTAAAGAGTTAGATAAAGCCGATCAACAAATTGAAAAGGTTCAAATTAAAGACGAACCTGCAGGCTTTAACTGTGATATTTGTGGAGCGCCAATGGTTATCAAAATGGGACGCTATGGTAAGTTCTATGCTTGCTCACGCTTCCCAGATTGTCGTAATACTAAACCAATCGTTAAGAAGATTGGCGTAACTTGTCCTAAGTGTGGTAAGGGCGAAGTTATCGAAAAGAAATCAAAACGCAACCGTAAATTCTATGGCTGTTCACGCTATCCAGATTGTGATTTTGTTTCATGGGATCAACCAATTGGTCGTAATTGTCCAAATGACGGTCACTTCTTAGTTCAAAAGAAGAACAAGAAAGGACTAGTAATCCTTTGTCCAAATGGTGATTACCGTGAAGAACCAGAAGAAAATTAAATTATAATAAAAATCAATGATATCATTAAAACGAAAGCGGTTTAATGATATCATTTTTATATAGACTTGAAAGAGTCGAGCAGAAAGGAAAGATTGCATGGTAAAGAATGTAACCGTAATTGGCGGAGGTCTTGCAGGGAGTGAAGCTGCATGGCAATTAGCTAAGCGTGGCATTGAAGTAGATTTATATGAAATGCGACCTAAGAAAAATACGCCTGCTCATGAAACTGCAAACTTTGCAGAATTAGTATGTACTAACTCAATGAGATCTAACCAACTGTCAAATGCTGTTGGTTTATTAAAAGAAGAAATGCGGCAGCTGGATTCCTTAATTATGAAAGCAGCGGATGAAACAGCAGTACCTGCTGGGGGAGCTCTAGCTGTTGATAGAGATAAGTTTAGTGCAGTTGTAACTAAGACCTTGAAGGACTTGCCAAATGTTCATGTTCATGAGGAAGAAATTACTGAAATTCCAAAAGATGGTATCACGATTGTTGCGACTGGTCCATTAACCTCAGATACACTAGCAGAACAGATTAAGGAGTTCTGCGGTACTGATTCACTTCATTTCTTTGATGCGGCAGCTCCAATTGTGGCAGCTAGCTCCATTAATCGTGATATTGTTTATAAAAAATCACGTTATGACAAGGGTGAAGCTGCATATTTGAATTGTCCCATGACTAAAGAAGAGTTTTATAATTTCTACAAAAATTTAGTTGGGGCGGAGACAGCTACTTTACATGGCTTTGAAGATAAGAATGTCTTTGAGGGATGTATGCCAATTGAAGTAATGGCCAAAAGAGGAGAAAAGACAATGCTCTTTGGCCCACTTAAACCAGTTGGTTTAGAAGATCCTAAGACCGGAAAAACTCCTTATGCAGTTGTGCAATTGCGTCAAGATAATGCAGCCAGCACAATGTATAACATCGTTGGTTTCCAAACTCATCTAAAATATGGTGAGCAAAAGAGAGTCTTTTCAATGATTCCAGGTCTTGAAAATGCAAAATTTGTTCGCTATGGTAAAATGCACCGCAACACCTATATTGCTAGTCCTGAAGTTTTGAATGCAAATTATGAAGCCAGAAAGCAAACTGGTCTCTTCTTTGCGGGACAAATGACAGGGGTAGAAGGTTATGTTGAAAGTGCCGGTTCTGGTTTAGTTGCCGGAATTAATGCGGCTAGAAAAGCTTTAGGAGAAGAAACACTAGTCTTTCCTAAGTCAACTGCCTTGGGTTCAATGGCAAACTACATCACAACCACTAGTGCAAAGCATTTCCAACCAATGAATGCGTCCTATGCACTCTTGCCAAAATTAGATTACAAGGTAAGAAACAAACAAGAAAGACACTTAGAAATTTCTAAACGAGCATTGAAGGATCTTGAAGCATTTAAGGAAGAGAAGAAGCTTGATTAATAATGTCTAAAGAAAATGATAAATTAATCAAACAATTTCAAGATTACTTGAACTATGAACGTAATTATAGTAAAAATACTGTAAACTCTTACTTAAATGACCTAAATGAAGCTAAGGAATTTTTTAAAGAAAATGGTGGCTTTAGCGGCTGGGATCAAGTGAAAAGTCGCGATGTTGAAATTTTCTTACAAAACTTAGCGACTCAAAATAGGTCAAGAACTACTCAAGCGCGTAAAATGTCTAGTTTAAGATCTTTTTATCGCTTTCTCGTTAAGCGAGAAGTGCTAGATAATGATCCGATGCAGACAATTAGTTTAAGATTAGGCGAAAAGAAATTACCACAATTTTTCTATGAAAAAGAAATGCGGCAGGTCTTTGATAGTCTTGCTGGTCATGAAAAGTTGGTAGTAAGAAATCGTGCAATGTTTGAACTTTTTTATGCGACTGGGATGCGTTTAAGTGAGATGGCATCTTTAAAGCTAGATCAGATTGATTTTGATTTAAAGATTATCTTAGTTCATGGGAAGGGTAATAAAGACCGCTATGTTCCCTTTGGAAAAGATGCGGCCAGTGCTTTAAAAGAATATTGTGACGAAAGTCGACTAGCTCTACTAGGTAAGAGTGAAGATCTAGGCTATGTATTTTTAAATAACCGGGGACAAAAGTTAACTGGCCGCGGAATTGAATACATTATGCAGCAAGTTTTCATTAAAGCTGGAGTTGGTGGAAAGGTTCATCCCCATATGCTTAGACACTCTTTTGCAACTGAAATGCTTAATAATGGAGCAGACCTAAGGAGTGTGCAAGAGCTTTTAGGGCATGAATCTTTGTCAACGACGCAAATCTATACCCATGTCACAATGAAGCATTTACAGGCAGATTATCAAAAATTTTTCCCAAGAAAAGATAAGAAAGACGAGGCATAATAATATGACAACAATTTGTTCTGTTAGATATAACAATAAAACAGCCATCGCTGGTGATGGTCAAGTTACCTTAGGTGAAAAAGTTATTGCTAAGGCAACTGCTAAAAAGATTAGAAGAATTTATCATGATCAAGTAGTAATCGGCTTTGCTGGCGGTGTTGCAGATGCAGTTAGCTTACAAGATATGCTTGAAGGAAAGCTTGAAACTTATTCAGGTGACTTACGTAGAGCTGCCGTTGAAATGGCTCAAAGCTGGCGTAAAGATCCAACTTTAGCTAAATTACAAGCTATGGTAATTGCTTTTAATGATAAAGATTTACTATTAATTTCTGGTAATGGTGAAGTACTTGAACCAGATGAAGACGTGGTGGCTATTGGTTCTGGTGGTAACTTTGCTCAAGCAGCTGCAATTGCTATGACTCGCCACAGTAATGGGATGAGCGCAAGTGAAATTGCTAAAGAAGCTGTTAAGATTGCTTCCGGAATTGATGTGTTTACAGATGACCACATTACTACTGATGAAATCTAGGTGAAATATTTTGACTGAAGAAAAAACTCCAAAACAAATTGTAGAATTACTTGATAAATATATTATTGGCCAAAACGAAGCTAAAAAGTCTGTTGCTGTTGCATTGTATAACCGCTATCGTAGATTGCAACTACCAAAACAAATGCAACAAGATATTACGCCAAAAAACATGTTAATGGCAGGTCCTACTGGTGTAGGTAAGACAGAAATTGCACGTCGACTTGCTAAAATTGTTGATGCACCTTTTGTAAAGGTTGAAGCAACTAAGTTTACTGAGGTTGGTTACGTTGGACGTGATGTTGAATCAATGGTCCGTGACTTAGTTGAAGAAGCAGTTCGAATGGAAGAAAAAGATCAATTTGAACATGTTAAAATGCAAGCTACTAAGAAAGCTAATAATCGTCTAGTTAAGTTAATTGTGCCCGGAATTAAGCGTGAAAACCGTGAAAATTCTATGCAACAAATGATGCAGATGCTTTCTGGTAACTTCAACATGAATCAACCTCAAGATAATGAAGAAGTAACTGATGATATTCGTAATGAACGTCTTAGCGTAGCTGATCAACTTAATAAGGGATTACTTGAGAATCGTGAAGTTACCATCGAAGTAGAACAAGCTCCAAAGGTAAATCCAATGGGCGATATGATGGGCCAAATGGGAATTGACATGTCAAGTTTGATGGGCGACTTAATGCCTAAGAAGACTGTTAAGCGTACACTAAAAGTATCAGATGCACGTGAAGTTTTAATTCAAGAAGAATCAAAGAAGTTAATTAACTACGATTCTCTCTACCAACGTGCAATTGAGCGTACTCAACAAAATGGTATTATCTTTATCGACGAAATTGATAAGATCACTGCTGGTAACAAGAAGACCTCTGGTGAAGTTTCTCGTGAAGGTGTACAAAGAGATATCTTACCAATTGTTGAGGGTTCAACTGTTTCAACTAAGTATGGTCCGGTATCTACTGACCACATCCTATTTATTGCAGCTGGTGCTTTTGCCGAAAGTAAGCCAAGCGATTTAATTCCAGAATTGCAAGGACGTTTTCCAATTCGTGTTGAATTAAATGCCTTGACCCAAGAAGACTTCGTTAAGATCTTAAAGGATCCACAAAATTCACTTTTGAAGCAATATATTGCACTTCTTAAGGCTGATGGTATTAAATTAGTCTTTACTCAAGAAGCAATTGATCGAATTGCTCAAATAGCTTTTGAAGTAAATCAAGGAACTGACAACATTGGTGCCCGTCGTTTAGCAACTATTTTAGAAAAATTACTTGAAGATGTTCTTTACGAAGGACCAGATATGAACATGGGTGAGATCACTATTACTCAGAAGTATGTTGATCAAAAATTGAGTGATATAATTATTAATAAAGACTTAACAAAATTTATTTTGTAATTTTAGTAGATAAAGAGAAGTTAAATTATGGATTATCAATTAAAGAATAATTTTTTAACAGTAACACTTTCTGATAAGGGTGCTGAAATTCAAAGTGTTAAAGATGTAAACAGTGGTCGAGAATACATGTGGCAGGCAGATCCCGAAATTTGGGGACGTCACGCTCCGATTTTGTTCCCAGTAGTTGGGCGTTTAAAGGACGATCAATATACTTATGATGGTAAAACTTACCATATGGGACAACATGGTTTTGCTCGGGATGCACAATTTACTGTTGAAGAACAAGATGATAAGCACATTGTTTTTCTTCTAACTTCTAATGAAGATACTAAAAAAATGTATCCATTTGATTTTGAACTAAGGGTATCTTACAGTTTAATGAATAATTTGCTGGAAGAACACTTTACAGTAACTAATACTGATACTAAAGAAATGATCTTTGGTATTGGTGGCCACCCTGGTTTTAATTTGCCAACTGATAATGGTTTGAATAAGAATGATTACTACTTTAAGTTCGATCCTTCAATGGACCATGTGAAGATTCCTTTAAAGGCACCATATCTTGACTGGGAAAATCGTTCTTTGCTCGCAACTGATTCAATGTTTGAAATTAGTGATGAATTATTTAAGGATGACGCCTGGGTCTTTGAATTAAAGCAACCTAACAAGATTTCTATTAGAACTGATAAGAGTGATTACCACATTAACGTCAAAATGGAAAATGCACCATTTGTGGGTTTATGGTCACAATATCCTAAGGCTGGCAACTATATTTGTATTGAACCATGGTGGGGAATTGCAGATACTTTAGACAGTGATGGTCAACTAGAACATAAACGTGGAATGAATCATATTGCTCCAAGTGAAGTTTGGGAGAATGGTTTTACTATTGCGTTTCATGACAAAGCTAAGTAATTAGGACAAATAAGACTTTGGTTGAAAGATCAAAGTCTTATTTTGTATGCAGGTGAGAAAATGAAGATTGGATATTTAAAAAATTTAGGCAGACATGAGCTGGAAAAGTCAGCATGTAGATGGCAAACTTTACATAAAGATGAAAAGGTGAATTTAGAGCCTGTTTCATATGATAAGATTGAAGATAAGATTCAAAACAATGAGTTAGATGCAGTCTTAGTTAATTCAAGATATACTATCTATCAGCAACTAGCTACTTCTCCTGTTGATAAGATTGCTTTAGTGGCCTTGGTGCAAGCAGGTAATATTAATAAATATCAACAAACTGTTGAAGTGAGTGATCTAAAGAATTTGCCTTGCATTATGGTAGCAGGAGTAGAGGAAGAAAAGAGCGAATACCACTATTTAAAAGGTGTTCTTCAAGTTGATAGTGATTTACTTGCGGTTG
>CAMFQH010000061.1:0-7847 GCA_945980025.1 uncultured Lactobacillus sp. | reverse complement strand
GATCATATCTATCAAGCAGCTTAAGTGTTCAATTTATTATTGCAATTTACGAATATTTTTCATTCGATAAATTATGAAAATAGTTTAAAGGGCACCTACACTTTAATAGATGAAGTTAGGCGCCCTTTTTTGAAGTGTGTCGGGCATGACACTCATCTAGTCCAGTGAAAGTCTGGATCACGGGTAGTTGTCGTCAAGTGTAGTGAACCACAAGCCGGTAGCGGTGACGCTATGGGTGAAGGAAGTGGCTAGCGAGTTTTCCGAGTCTACGTACAGAAATCTGGTCAGGCCAAATGGTGGATAAGACTGCTTTACAAGTCGAAGTCCTAAAGACAAACGTAAAACCAAGACGGTAAACCAGGAGGCAGTGGAAAATCAAAGATGAGTGCCTTACCCCGAGAGATCTCATAGACAGGTTAAGCCGAGTAAGCTTTAATATCAGCGATCGTAAGACCTGGTCAAAAAATGTTAGCTATGAGAAGTCAACTGAGGTCATAGTAGCGATGAAGGCCTTGTAATGAGACTGGATGCGAAGGACCTAATGTTTGTAAGAGCCTATCCCGCTATAAGCAATAATTTGGACAATCCGAATAAGAGGATAGCCTAGCACAAAGATAGCGTAACTCTTTGATGGTGAAAGCAATTGGGATGATTCCGAATATATTTACAAGTAGAAATGGAGATAGCACGAGCTATGGAATTAATTGAACAGATTTTAAGTCAAAATAACTTCAAAGAAGCGATCAGGAGAGTCAAGATTAATAAAGGCGCTCCTGGCGTGGATAAAAGAACAGTCGATGAACTTGATAGCTACTTTAAGAAGCATCAAGCAGAAATCAAAGATGCGATCATGAAAATGAAATATCGCCCACAAGCTGTTAGAAGAGTCTATATTCCTAAAGCTAATGGCAAGAAACGACCATTGGGGATCCCAACGGTCGTAGACCGGGTCATCCAACAAGCGGTAGCTCAAGTATTAATGAAGATCTATGATCTTCACTTCAGTAGCTACAGCTACGGCTTCAGACCACGGCGCAGTGCACATGATGCCATTGAGCAAGTCTTGGATTATTTGGATTCTGGCTACCAATGGGTAATTGATCTGGATATTGAGAAGTATTTTGATACGGTAAATCATGATAAATTAATTTCCACGCTAAGAGAAAGAATAAATGACAAAACCACCCTCCATTTAATTCGGAGCTTTCTAAAAGCAGGAATTATGGAAGATGGTTTGGTTAAGCCTAACAAACTAGGCGTGCCACAAGGCGGACCTTTGTCGCAAATCCTCTCCAATATCTATTTAGATAAATTTGATCAGGAATTGGAACAAAGAGGTCTGCACTTTGTCCGTTATGCCGATGATTGCAATATCTTTGTCAAAGCGAAAAGTCTGCTAACCGGCTGATGAAATCAGTCAAATCATGGTTAGAAAGAAAGCTATTCCTTAAGGTCAATGCGACCAAAACGAAAGTAGTTAGACCAACGAAGAGTAACTTCCTAGGCTTTACTTTCTGGAAAACCGGTCAGAACTGGCAAGCTAAGCCAGCAGGTGACTGTAAAGCTAAGCTTTATGACAAAATTAGAACGCTTCTCATCCGCAAGAAAGCAGCTGCTATGCCTTTATCACTGGTCTTCACGAAGGTGAACCAAGTGGCCAGAGGCTGGATCAACTACTTCAAAATTGGCGGCATGAAAGTATTTCTAACCAAATTCAGTCAATGGCTACGGCATAAGATTCGGGTAGTAATCATTAAACAATGGAAATTACCAAGAAGGATATACACCAACTTAATGCGGATTAACAAGGCGCTAAAGTGCAACTTTAGCGATGAAGATATTCATAAGACAGCTAATACGCGTTTAGGCTGGTATAAGAGAAGTACGGGCAATGTCATTAACTTTCTGCTTAGTCCCAAAGTCTTGGGGATAAAGAAAGCGGATCGACCAGGACTGGTCGATCCGTAGGAATATTATTTAGCTCGTAGATAATTACAAATGTATCGCCGGATACGGAACCGTACGTCCGGTGCAATGAGAGGGGCGAGAATTGATCTCCCTCTACTCTATTATAAGTATGAGTGCTATAATTTTATATTATATAAGCATAAGCTTTATATAATTAACTACCTGATAAAAATCAAACTATAGATCTTTAGCTTATAACCGATTTAATAAAGATGAATACATCTTTTTCCGGTATGCATGAAAAACATGATATTAAGTAATGTAAGCGGTTACTTTAACATAAAAAGTGAATTAAGGAAAGAGAGGTAATTCAAAATGATGGATTGGTTAAATATTAAGGACAGGGTTTACATCGTAACTGGTGGTTCATCTGGTATTGGAGCAGCAATTGTAAAAGAGTTGCTCGATGAAGGCGCCAAAGTTGTAGATGCTGACTTGAATGAACCTAAAGAAGTACATGAAAATTTGACTTTTTACCAAACGGATGTAACTAACAAAAATGACGTTGATGCAACTGTTAAAGCAACTGTTAGAGAGTATGGTCGTTTGGATGGGGTTGTAAATAACGCAGGAATCAATTTGCCTAGATTATTGGTCGATGATAAGAAACCAGAAAGTCAATACGAAATGACTGAACAAGACTGGATTAAGATGTTTACCGTAAATGTTAAGAGTGTCGTATTGATGTCACAAGCAGTGGGTAGATACCTAGTTGGTCAAAAGCATGGTGTGATTGTAAATATGTCAAGTGAGGCAGGACTTGAAGGCTCTCAAGGTCAGAGTATTTATTCAGCAACTAAAGGCGCAATTAATGGTTTTACCCGTTCATGGGCGAAGGAGCTTGGAAAATTCAATGTTCGTGTAGTTGGAGTTGCTCCAGGCATCATGGAAGCAACCGGACTTAGAACCCCGGCTTATGAAAATGCCTTAGCATATACTAGAAATATTACCGTAGAGCAATTAAGAGCTGGATACAAGAGCACAACTACTACTCCAATGGGAAGAAGTGGTCATTTATATGAAGTTGCAGATTTAGTTGCTTACCTCTTATCAGATAGGTCAAGTTACATCACTGGTGTAACCATTAACGTTGCTGGTGGTAAATCAAGAGGATAATTACTGATTGATTTCAAAGAGGTTTCTAATTTGTGAATTAAGAATTGGAGGTCTCTAATGGATAATAGTTTATATAGAATAATTAGAACTCTAATCGAAAATGGACCTACCACAACTGATGAATTAGCATATTTAGAAGATGTCGGTAATCGAACTATTGAAAACAGAATTAAGGATCTTGCTGAGATTTTAGAAGACACGGCCGATATTAATAAACATGGTAATACTTATAGTCTGGCTATTCATAAATATGATGAATTTCTAAAAATCGAAACTCGCTTTTTAAAGGGAGCGCTTGATTTAAATGATCCATCTGTTAGAGAAATGACTATCATTAACAGTTTACTTAATAAAAAGGACTATGTTTCAATTGATCAAATTAGCGATGAAGTAGGATTAGATAAGAGAGTGATAAATCATACTTTGACTAGTTTAAAAGAAAGACTAGGGTACTATACAGCCAGTATTGATAATAAACGAGGTATGGGTCTAAGAATTGATTTTCAGAATGAGATTTTTTCACTCTTATTGCTAAAAAATATATATCAGGCTAATAGAAGATACTTAGATTCAGATGCTTTTAAACAAAATAAAGCCCTAATAGAAGCTACTTTACTTGATCCCAAGATTATTACAAAAATTGCATTAAATTTAACTGCATTTGAAACAATACGTAAAAACAGAGGTAAGATTATTGACCCTATTCCAAACTTTATTCCAATGTGGGATGCAAACAATCAAGATTTAAAAAAGTTAATAAGCTCAATAACCGATAAATATAATGATCTTTCAAAAAGTGAATTAGAATTTATTCTTTATCCTTTGAATTTATATAAAAATCAATATCTAGATTCTAAGATTATTGAACAAGTTTTCCTATCTAATAAACAAGTTATTCAAGGTAGCTTGAATAAAAGTTTAGTACATTACAGATTGAATGCTGACATAGTATATGAACGAATTAAATGGCATGTTTTGTTTTTAATTAATAGAACTATTTTACATGAACAAGTTACTGGAGTTCCTCCAAAAAACATTTCTGAAAAATATCCAGTAGCATTCGAATTTGCGCTATCGTTAGCTCATCTTATTGAAGAAAAGTACAATGTAAAGGTTAATATAAATGAAATTAATTATCTTGTACTTTACTTCGAAATGGCAATAGAAAAATTGGTAGATAAGAGACAAGATACAGCCACTTCTTTAGCGGTAATTGGAAACTATAGGTCTTCTGTTAAGAAATTTATTGTCACACAACTGGAAAATATATTTCCTAATTCTAATGTTGACATAGTCGATAAAAAAGATGATTTATCTGCAAACAAAAACTACTTGTTTATCCTTTCCCAAAAATTATTTAGGTATGATTCCATTCCTGTCTTTAATATAAATGTGTTGTTCAGAGAAGATGCATTAAATATTATTGCAGTAATCGCTTTAATTGAACGCTACATAGAAGAAAATAAAGTAACTGTTATTAGGCATGATTTACAAGTTAAAAGTTATTACGGTTTAGTAAAAGAATTAGTTAATCTTTTAGTATCGGATGGGCAACTGACAGCAGACTTTTATGAGCGCTGGACAAAACGTGAAAAGAAATCTAACAATGTAATTTCTAATGGAATAGCAATACCTCATGCTGTTGATAGTTCGGGGAAACCACGAGTACTGTTAAGCTTTGGAATTGTTAAACAGAGAGTAACTTATAATAAGACAAGATTGAAGCTAATTTTCTTAATTGGAATTCCTGCGAAGCTAGATGATTCATTGGTAGAAGTAACGTCAAGAATTTATGATTTGATTTCAATGGTTTCGCGCAATCAAGTATTATTTGAAAATGCGGAAAATTATGATAATAATCAATCGTTTATTCAAATGCTGGAGGGAATATAAAAATGAATATTTTGTTTATTTCGCTCTTGATTGGGGCTGTATTTCTACTACAAAGTATCTTAGGGTTCTTACAAGTAAGGAATTTTGTCAAAGAATTTCGTCGAATGTGCAAACATGGCAAGGTTCTAATTGGTAAGAATCCAAAGAAGTTTAGAGCAGGGAGCATTCTTTTGCTAAGCATTGATGAGAATGCCAATATTAAAGAAGCTATGCTTATGAAGGGGGTTACTATTTTTGCAAGATTTAGAGAACTTAAAGCTATAGAAGGTAAATCATTACCAATTTTGGCTGCTTCTTATGATGATTTGCAAAGAATGGATACCTTAACAAAAGAATGTCTTCTGAATGCTTATCGAAACTACATTAATTTTAAGACCGGCAAGATGAGTCGTTCAGATTTAGATACAAGTACCAATTTCTTCTCTTTACCTGTATTTGAAATGTGGAAGAATGAGTTGGTCGCAAAATTCCGATTAGTTAAAAGTAGAGTTACAAAATAAAGAAGGCGTGAAAAATGAAACCTATTATTAATTTTGCTACCTGGTTTATGGGCCTGTTTCAGGCTGGCGGAAAGCAATTTGCCAATTGGGTTGCAACAATTGTCCCATTAGTATTGATTATGCTCGTATTTATGAACGCTCTAATTGCACTGATAGGGCAGAAAAAGATGAATAAGTTTGCTCAGGCATCAGCAAGTAATCCTTTAATGAGATATATGGTGTTACCATTTTTGGCAGCCTTTATGCTAGGTAACCCTTTAGCACATACAATGGGTAAGTTTTTACCTGAATACTACAAGCCCAGTTACTATGCTTCAGCTGCACAGTTTTGTCATACTAGTAATGGCGTATTTCCTCACATTAATCCAGCTGAATATTTCATTTGGATGGGTATTGCTGCTGGTGTTCAAAAGCTTGGTCTGAATACTATGGATTTAGCAGTCAGATATTTATTAGTAGGTCTTGTGATGAATTTTGTTGGTGGTTGGGTGACTGATTTCACTACTGCATATGTATGTAAGACTACTGGGATTAAGCTTTCTAAAAAGGCGATTGTAAATGAATAGGGGATGAATCAAAATGACAAAGTATAATAGTATAAAGATTGTCTGCGGTTCAGGCGGCTGGGGCGGTCCCTTAATAATTACCCCGACTGATAAAAAACACACTATTTTGTATGTTACTGGCGGAAATCGCCCCGCAATTATTGATAAGATGATTAAATTAACAGGGATGAAAGCTGTTGATGGATTCAAGAATTCAATTCCTGATGATGAAATTGCTGTAGCTGTTGTTGACTGTGGCGGTACTTTAAGATGTGGGATTTATCCTAAGAAGAAAATAAAAACTGTTAATATTCTTCCAACAGGTAAGTCAGGCCCTTTAGCAGAATTTATCACACCTCAATTGTATGTTTCAGCTGTCGATGTAGATCAGATTACTCCTGTAGGCGGAAAAGTAAATGCTGATTCTGAAGCTAAAGAAGAATCAGTTAAAGAGAAAAAATCATCAAATATTGATACCAGTAAGACTTTGACACAACAAAAGGGCAGTGGATGGATAGCTAAGATGGGTGTGGGAATTGGTAAAATAGTTGCCACATTTAATCAAGCAGCCAAGAAATCTGTTCAAACGGTTATTAATACTATTTTGCCATTCATGGCATTTGTATCTTTGTTAATAGGTATAATTAATGCTTCAGGAATTGGTAAATGGTTTGCTAAATTAATGACGCCACTTGCAGGTAATATTTGGGGACTAATGATCTTAGGCTTCATTTGTTCTTTGCCATTCTTATCACCTCTTCTTGGTCCCGGAGGTGTAATTGGTCAAATTATTGGTACTTTGATTGGTGTTGAAATCGGTAAGGGTCACGTTCCACCTCAATATGCTTTGCCTGCTTTGTTTGCCATTAATACTCAAAACGGGTGTGACTTTATCCCAGTAGGTTTGGGTTTAATGGATGCTGAAGCAAAAACAGTTGAAGTAGGTGTAACCTCAGTTTTGTATTCAAGATTTATTAATGGTGTTCCAAGAGTATTCATAGCTTGGCTTGCAAGTTTTGGATTATACTCTGGTAAATAAAAATATAGAAAGAAGATTTTGTTATGAACCCAACAAGAAATTTAACTTATAGCACTAAGGTAGTAGATATTGGAGCGGAAGCTCAAGACTTTAAAGCGGTAAATATGTTAATTTTCTTTGGGGATGAAGCTCCGGATCTATTAAAATCTTCATGTTTCATTATTAATGTAGAACCACTTGATAAAGATATCGAAGTTGGCCAAACTTTACAAATTGGTGAAGATACTTACAAAATCACTGCTGTTGGTAATGAAGTAAGTAGGAATTTAGGTAACTTAGGTCATATGGCAGTTAAATTTACCGGAGAAACAGAAGCCGGAATGCCTGGATCAATCTATGTTGAAAAAGGTGAATTTCCTCATATTTCTAAAGGTACGGAAGTTAAAATTTATTAGAAAGAATATATTTGTCTCCTTAAATGTAACTATGATATTCCTCTTCTGGCAAATTCATTATGTCCCCAAAGAATCGTTTCTTGTGTCACATGAGTCCTTTTATCAGTCTTTAAACATTATTTAAATAAATCATGAAAATAGATCGAGTTGTGAAACTTGATCTATTATTTGTGTATCATGCCCGACACACGTAAAAGTGTCTGGGAAGAAACTTTTTTGTTTGAAAATTAGTGTAAAATTAAATAAAGATTAATTTTGAATAGGAGCAATGTGATGTCCTTTTACGATTTAGATTTTATTGAAAAAACATTTATTCATTATGCTAAGGAAAATACAAGATCTTATGAAGAAAAGCATGATCAAGTACCAACTTCGATCGGTCAAGTTAAGA
>CAMFQH010000060.1:0-8110 GCA_945980025.1 uncultured Lactobacillus sp. | reverse complement strand
GATTATTCCTGAAAAACAAATTAACGTTTTATACACTCTCTACTCTGTATTCAGGGTTTTAGGATCAACAATTGGTATGCCTTGGTTGTATATGGTTCTTGTTTGGGCTTTACTATTCAATACTATTGCGATGGTTGTAACTAACATGGCTGGTCCATCATTTATGTTAGGTCAAGTTGGTGGTAGTGGCTTTTTACCACACTGGTTCCAACAAAACAATAAGCATAATATGCCTGCACACTTAATGTATACGCAAATCGCTGGAATGACGATTGTTGCCTATCTAGTAAAACTAATTCCAAATGTTGAAGGATTTGTTATCTTATTAACTCAAACAATCACTGTTTTATATATGTTTTACTACATTTTAATGTTTACTGCTTTCCTACGTTTACGTTATGACCAACCTAACCGCCCTCGTTCATTTAAAGTACCAGGTGGTAAGTTTGGGGCTTGGCTTGTTGGAGGAGTAGGTATAATTTCATCGGTTTTCGGAATTGTTCTTGCTATCTATCCACCAGCACAAGTTAAATCAGAAGTTGGTTCATCAACAGTTTATATTTCTGTTATTTTAGCTTTAGTTGCTGTCGTTTTAATCGTTTGTTTTGTCTTATATCAACTTTCTAAGAAACACCCAGATTGGGTAAATCCGAACAATAAATTTGCTCCGTTCACTTGGGAAATTGAAGGACTTAAGAAACCTGGAAAGGTTTTATCAAACGTTCCAACAACTGTTATGTCTAAAGATCAAAATCCAATGGGGATGCCAATCAAGCGTCCTTATAAACCAGATGAACAAGTTTCCGATGACGTTGTTAAAGCAGATGAAAACAACGAGCTTTCAACTGATGAAAGTTAAATAGATTATCGATTTTAAAGAAAAGAGATTAATTATGGTACAAATTGATAATGAAGATTTAAAACAAGTTAGATCAGAATTTTTAGATACAGCAAAGTATCGTAATACTCAAAATGCCGTAATGAAGAATGGTATTAAAAAGTCAATTACAAATCAAAGTGAAATTAACTCTCACCCATTTGTATTCTCAATTGATGTTGATTCAAATAAAGTTTTAAACCAAAAACAATCTGGTCGTTGCTGGGACTTCTCAGGTTTAAACTTCATTCGTTACCACATTGAAAAAGATCACCACATTAAGGACATGGAATTGTCACCTAGCTACGTTTACTTCTACGACAAGCTAGAAAAAGGTAACTACTTCTACCAAAACATTATTAACACAGCTGATCGTCCATTGTCTGACCGTCTAGTTAACTGGTTACTTACTACTCCACAACAAGATGGTGGTGATTGGCAATTACTAGTCGACTTAATCGAAAAGTACGGTATTGTTCCAATCGAAGAAATGCCAGAAGATGCAGTTAGTGCTAACTCTCAAGAATTAAACCGTATGTATGACAGAAAGTTACAAAAGGACGCTTTGAAGTTACGTGATTTAGCTAACAGTGATGCATCTGATGAAAAGATGAAGAGTGTGCTTCGTCAAATGAACGCAGAAAACTACCGTGTATTAGCTATTGCTTTAGGTACTCCTCCAGAGAAATTCACTTATGAATACCGTGACGAAAACAATGAATACCACACCACTGGTCAAATTACTCCATTAGAGTTCTTCAAGAAGTTCGTTGACATTAACTTAGGTGACTATGTTGAGTTAATGAACTTACCAGGTGAAAAGTATCCATACAACACCCCATTCGGAGTTGAAATTTCTGGCAATATGGTTGGTGGACAACCAAGTCGTTACTTCAACGTTTCAATGAAGGATATGGAAAAGACTGCTATTGAACAATTGAAAGATGATGAACCTGTATGGTTTGGTTGTGACGTTCTTCAAGAATGGGCACCACAAGCTGGTCTTTTAACTGAAAAAGTCTTTGACTGGGATCGTTCATTTGGTATTAAGTTAGGTACTGACAAGACTAAGAGATTTGAATACCGTGAAAGTTTACCAACACATGCAATGCTTATCTCTGGTGTTGACATGCGTGATGACAAGCCAATTAGATGGAAGATTCAAAACTCTTGGGGTCCAAAAGTTGGTCACAAAGGTTACTTCATTATGGGCAATGACTGGATGGAACAATATACCTACGAAACTGTTGTCAACAAGAAGTACTTAACTGACGAACAACTTGCTGCTTACGAAAAAGAACCAGTAATGCTTCCATACTGGAACGCAATGAACCCAATTTAAAGAGAGTTATTTCTTTAGAAAGGACGATTATATATGGCATGTACCACTGTTCTAGTTGGTAAAAAAGCCAATATTGCTGGTTCGACGATTATTGCACGAAATTGTGACGCTGAAGTATGTAATGTACCAGTAAAGTTTGTAGTTGTTCCTGCTAAATCAGAAAAGCAAACTTTTCATTCATATGTAACAGGATTAGATATTCCTCTACCTGAAAATGCACTTCGTTACCAAATGGCTCCTTTTGTTGATTACAAAATTCACGGTCAATTTGGTGAATGCGGAATCAACAGTGAAAACGTTGCTATGAGTGCTACTGAAAGCTTATATGGGAATCCCCAAGTATTGGGATTAGACCCACTAGTAAGTAATGGAATTGGTGAAGATGCTCTATTAAGTATAGTATTACCATTTATTCATTCTGCTTGCGATGGTGTTCAATACCTAGGAAAATTAATTGAAAAATATGGTTCTCATGAAGGAAATGGAATTGCTTTTAGTGACAAAGATGAAATTTGGTATATGGAAATTCCAACAGGTCACTATTGGGTTGCAGAAAAACTTGATGATGACAAAGCTGCTGTAATAGCCAACCAAGTTTCCTTACAAGATATCGACTTTGATGACAGTAGTCGCTTTATGTGGGCTCCTGGCATTAGAGAATTTGTAGAGGAAAATAATCTTAATCCTGATCCTGATGAATTTAACTTCCGCCATATTTTTGGTACATCTAATTCACGTGATCGTTGCTATAACACACCACGTGTTTGGTTTGGTCAACGCTATTTAGGACATATTGCTTTCTCACCTACCAGCAACGACCTAGATTTTAGTTTCAAGCCAAATCGTAAGTTAAAACGTGAAGATGTTGGTTATGTTCTTAGCTCTCACTATAATGAGACGATCTATGATCCATTAGCTGATAACACACCAAAAGATGATAGAACTAAATTCCGTCCAATTTCTATGGCAAGATGTGCTGAATCACACATTCTCGAAATCAGAAATAAAGTTCCAGCAGGCATTGCTGGTATTGCATGGCTTAATTTTGCTCCAACGGCCTTTAATCCTTATGTTCCATTTTATGCTAATGCCAATGGCACTGCTCCCGAATATGAGAACACTACTGATGCATATGATCCAAATGAAGCATATTGGCTCTCAAGAACTGTTGCTGCTTTAATTCAACCAAGTTATAACGAAATGAAATCTCTATTAAGTGGATTAGATGGATTTTTGCCTACTGCTGATCAGCTTACCAATCACTTAATTCATCAAACTGATTTAGAAGCTGAAAAATTAAGTGGACAAAAGCTAATTCAATATTTAACTAAAGCTAATGCAGCTAATGCACAAAAGGTTCTTGACCTTACTCATAAAACTGTTGGCAACTTAGTAAAGCGTGAATTAACTTTATCTCGTTTAAGTTTCTCCATTAATACTGATCGTTTACAAAGTTAATCAAAGAAAAGCTAGGTGATTCTCACCTGGCTTTTTCTTTAACGTATGTTATTTAGGAGATGATAACAATGATGGAAGATGCAAAGGAAAAAGAAAAAAATCTGTCAAACAGATTTATATTTCTATCCTTGCATTAACACTTATGAACGTCTCCATTATCGCTGGTATTGGTAATGACGTTCAGCAAGCCTTCTATGGTTTGTCTGCTGTTACTTATTTTGCCATTGGTGCCATTTGCTTCTTCATTCCTACGGCTTTAGTAGCTGCTGAATTAGCATCTGGTTGGAGCAACCGTGGTGGTATCTTTCGATGGGTTGGTGAAGGCCTTGGTAAAGGCTGGGCTTTAACTTGTTTATTGATACTTTGGTTTCAAACCATGATTAGTTTTGGTATGGGGATGCCAAGCTATGCTGCTACGATCATGTTCTATACACCAATGTATGATAAGGCTGTTCAATTTGCACAACACCCACAACATGAAGTGTTAATCATGACTGGATTCATAATTTTATATTGGATCCTAACATTTATTGCTACTAAAGGTGTTAAAGCTTTTAGTAATGTCGCAAAATATGGTGTTTTAATTGGTACTTTTATTCCCTTAGCTATCATGATTATCTTGGCTATCGTTTGGTTATGTCAGGGCCACACCCCTGCTATCCCAATGACTCCTAAAGGCTTAATTCCTAAGTGGAACGGAATGAGTACCTTAGCGTTAGCTGCTGGGGTCTTCTTCTCATATACCGGTATTGATACTAATGCCGCTCACATTAAGCAGTTGAAGCACCCTGAAAAAGACTTCACCAAAGCTACTTTTATTACTATTATTTTAGTTTTCTTGATATTCGTTGTTGGTACTGTGATTATTGCGATGGTCGTACCAGAAAACCAATTAAATGTTATCTATTCTTTGAACACTGTCTTCAGAGAATTAGGTGCTACGATCGGAATGCCTTGGTTATATATGGTTCTTGTTTGGGCTGGATTATGTAACGTTTTGGCTAATGTTATTACCAATATGGCTGGTCCATCATTCATGCTTGGACAAGCTGGTGGTAGTGGCTTCTTACCAAAATGGTTCCAGGAAAAGAATAAGCACCACATGCCTGCTCACTTAATGTACACACAAATTGCAGGTATGACAATTATTGCCTATCTAGTTAAATTAATTCCAAACGTCGAAGGCTTTGTTATTCTTTTAACTCAGACTATTACCATTCTTTACATGTTCTACTACATCTTAATGTTCATCACATTCTTGAGATTAAGATACGACCAACCTAACCGTCCACGTCCATTTAAAGTTCCTGGTGGTAAAGTTGGTGCTTGGATTGTAGCTGGTATCGGCTTAATTTCCAGTGTATTCGGCATTGTATTAGCCATTTACCCACCAGCACAAGTTAAGTCAGAAGTTGGTTCACCTGTAACTTATGTGGTAATTATCTGTATCCTCGTTGCAGTAATCTTGGCTATCTGCTTTATCATGTATCAATTATCAAAGAAGCACCCTGAATGGGTTGATCCACGCAACAAATTCGCTCCATTTACTTGGGAAATTGAGGGATTAAATAAACCAGGAAAAGTTTCTTCAAATGTCCCTACTGAAATTATGTCTAAGGATCAAAACCCAATGGGTATGCCAATTAAGCGTCACTACAGCCCAGATGAACAAGTTTCAAGTTCCGTCTTTAAGGCTGCTGAAGACAATAAGCTTACCCCACCGGATGCCGACAATTAGTTTTATATTAGAAAAGAGATTGTATTATGTCTGAAATTAACCCTACTGATTTGAAAACAATCAGATCAGACTTTCTTGATACTCAAAGATTACGTATTACTCAAAATGCGGTTATGAAAAATGGTATTAAAAAAGCCATTACTAACGAACGCGCAATTGAAAATAGTAGTTTTAACTTTTCAATTGATGTTGATTCAAATAAAGTAATGAATCAAAAACATTCTGGCCGTTGCTGGATGTTTAGTGGTTTAAACTTTGTTCGTTTCTTAATTGAAAAGAAACATAATTTAAAAGATATGGAACTATCTCCAGACTACCTATTCTTCTACGATAAGTTGGAACGTGGTAATTACTTCTACAACAATATTGTAAAAACTGCTGCTAAGCCCCTATCCGACCGTGAAGTTATGTTCCTTCTCGCCACTCCTCAAGAAGATGGTGGTGATTGGCCACTATTGACCAACTTAATTGAAAAATATGGTCTAGTTCCAAACGAATTAATGCCCGAAACAAAGCCAGCCTGGAATACTACCGAAATTAATCGGATGTACAACAGAAAATTAGACAAAGATGCTATGAAATTACGTGATTTAGTTAACAACAATGCTTCCGATACAAAGATTAAAAGCGTTATTCGTCAACTAAACCAAGAAAACTATCGTGTCTTAAGTATCTGCTTTGGTACTCCTCCAGAAAAATTCACTTATGAATATCGTGATAAGAATAAGAAGTATCATACTACTGGTGAAGTTACACCATTAGAATTTTACAAGAAGTTTGCAGATATTAACTTAGATGACTATGTTGAACTAATGAACTTACCTGGTGGTGGATATAAGTACAACCAAACCTATGGTATTGAACTATGCAATAACGTAGTCGGTGGTAGAAATATTCGCTACTTAAATGTTCCAATGCATGATATGAGACGTATGGTCATAGATCAATTAAAGGATGATGAACCTGTATGGTTTGCCTGTGATGTCTTACAAGAATGGAATAATCCTGCTGGCTTACTTTCTTTAAAGGTTTATGATTGGAAGCGTTCATTTGGTATTAGCTTAGGCAAAGACAAGGCTACTCGTGTACAATACCGTGAAAGTATGCCAACTCACGCTATGTTAATTTGTGGTGTTGATTTACATGATAATGAACCAACTAAATGGAAGGTTCAAAATTCATGGGGTGATAAACCTGGTCATAAAGGCTACTTCATCATGGATAATTCATGGATGGATCAATATACCTATAACACAGTAGTCAACAAGAAGTATTTGACTGATACGGAACGTGCAGCTTATGAAAAAGCTGAAATCAATCTTCCATATTGGACTGCAATGTTATCTGATTAGTCTTTAATTGATTAAAAAATGAAGGTGAATGTTATGACATTAACAGATACACAAAGTAAAATTGTTGCAAAAGCTACTAAAAAAGATGTTAATGGTTGGCATTATTTAACAGTTCAAGGTGACCCTTATGAAATTGGTTTTCAACATGGTTATCTTTTAACTGATGAATTTAGGGATGCAGTGCGTGTTTACACTCATATGACGCTTGAACTATATGGAATGGATTACTCGTTCTTTGTCAATCAAGCAGTTAAAATGCACAAAGATAAGATTCCAGAAGAATATTTGGAAGAAATGCAAGGTATGGCTGATGGCTTCACAGCTAACGGGTTTGAAACCAGTGTTGATGACGTTATCGGCTGGAATGATTGGATGGAACTAACTGGCTATTGGTGGCCACAAGTTGCAGCTAACTATTCTAACAATCCACCTCAAGGACCACGCGGTTCTCACTGTTCTGGATTTGTTGCTACAGGATCTGCTACAAGAGATGGTAAACCAGTTATTGCCCATGAAAGTTTCGATGATTTCTGGAGTGGTCAATACTTTAACGTTTGTGAAGAAGTTCATCCAACTAACGGTCATGCATTTAAGATGCAAACTGTTCCTGGCTACATCGATTCAATGACTGACTTCTACGTTACTGATGCTGGTCTTGGTATTACTGAAACAACAATCGCTGGCTTTGTTGGCTATGATGTACATGGAATGCCTGAATTTATTCGTGCACGTAAAGCTACCCAATATGCAAATAATATTGATCAATGGGTAAAATTGGTTAATGAAGGCAACAACGGTGGCTACGCTAACATTTGGCTCCTTTGCAACATTAATACTGGTGAAATCGCACGTTTTGAACAAGGATTAAAACACCAAGAATTGTTAGAATCAACTGATGGTTTCTACTATGGCTGCAATGCTTGTCACAATCCACGGATTCGTAACCTTGAATGTGTTGACAATGGCTATAATGATACTCGGCAACAAACTGGTGCACGTAGAACACGCTTTGAGCAATTACTTCCAGAAGTATCTGGAACTATTGATGATGGCGTTGCTAAGAGAATCTTAGCTGATAAGTATGATCCATACCTAGGTTATCAATGTGCTTCTTCACGTAATATTTGTGCTCACTATGATGTTGATCCACAATACTATGCTGACGATCCACATGGCGTTTGGAATGTACCTTTCTTCCCAGGTGGTTCATGTGATGGTAAATGTGCTGATGCCACTGATATTGAAAACTTGAATATGTGGGGCATTTTTGGCAGAGCCGATGGTGAACCATTCGACGCCAAAGACTTCATGAAGCAACATCCTGAATGGAACTGGCAAAAAGG
>CAMFQH010000059.1:0-8246 GCA_945980025.1 uncultured Lactobacillus sp. | reverse complement strand
ACTCATACCATCATAAATATCTGTATTACTTACATAAAAAAGTGAACCATCAATCGGCACTCCATGATTTTCTTCAATAGCTGCTAGTTCTTCCGAAATCTTTTCACGCTGAGCCCGTGTTGCCTTTTTAGAATCACGATGACGCTCTTTACCCTTAACTAAATTTCGACTCAACGTATAAAGGTAATCATCATAAGAATTTTTTCGCCGGTCTTTCCGTAAATGTCGATTGTATTCTTCCCAATCATCTTCAGTTAAAACGCCTTGCTTTTGTGCCATTTGTAAAGCCAAATCAAGCGAATTATCATCAACACTATTAGGCGTCAAAGTTTCAATGTCAGGCTCACCACTTTGTTGAAACTTCTTCTGTTTTGAATGCGCATCGATATGCGACTGACCCATATCTTTTACCGTAGATTTATAACTATTTTCAACCGTTACACTAGCCATATTATCACCCACAATACTTCATACTAATTTAATTGTAACACCATAAAATGCCATGGTCTATATAACACCCAGCTAGTCCATGTCACTTCACTACGTTCTAGCAACATGGGCTGGGCCAAAAGGCTGCACCTTCTGGACTTCTGCTTACTGCTTCCTAATGAGTATAAACTCAAAAGTCAGCAGATACTTTTAATCGTAAAAGTATACAAAACGATAATCGCTTCTCGATTAACCGGAGCTACTTTTTCCTTGCCGAAAGGTAGCCAAACATGCCCTTCTCTTTCACTCGGGAAGAGAAGCAGTCACCGACTCACTTTTACCAAAAGTAAGATAAAACAAAGAGGACTTCTTTTACGCACGAAGTCCCCCAGTTATTACCTAATTTGCTCACTATTTCCATCAATTGAAGATTGAATTCCATCAACCTTAAGACGTTGAATATACGCCTTAAAATCCCTTTCTTTCATATCGACCAAAGTTGCATTATCAGGTAACCCCAACTGCTTAGACAATTGTAATAATCGCTTCAATGCTTTAGCACCATACTGACGCTCAAGCTGTTCTTTATCTTGTAAATAACTCATACTAATCACCATTCCTCAATGAATCAAAATCATGATAGTTAGCCACATCATGCAACACCTTATATGCTTCAGCGGTCGTCATTGTACTATCAATAATCGAAGGGTCATAATCCGCATTCTTCAGCTTCTCAATCAACGCACGATAATTAGAATCATTTCGTTTCAATTTTCCCTGCTTTATCCAATGTGCCATCAATTTAAGAGGGTCACCACCATGCATAATATGAATCTGCATTTTCTCAAAAAGAGCACCCACATAATTAACTGCAACCAATTCAGCACCCGTCTTATAAGGTGCTGGATTATGCAATTGAATCAGCTTACGATTAGCAGGTTGCAATAAACTATAGTACCAACAAGCCATTGGCTTCTTACGAGGTCGTTTCGCTTTACTCGTAACAGGAATAACTTCTTCATAAGCACCGTTTTTTAACTGCTTAGTACTTGGAAAAACCCATAATTTACTCATCAACAAATCAAGATAAACTTCATAAAACCCATACATACCATCATTATATTCAATAGCTTGTTTAACTACTTCAAGAGCTAAATCATGTTTAATTTCTTGTTCCCATCGAATTCTAAAACCATTAGGATTTAACCAAGTATCACCATGACTATAATATCTTTCCTTTTGTTTATCATAAATACGAAGAAAGAAATCTGAAGTACGTTTGCCGATATACAGCGTAGCACCATGGCTTCCATGACGGTCATCACCACTATCGTTATAATCCCATGCATGTGTTGTACACTTAATATCCCCATGAACAAACTGACGATATACAGCTAAAGGTGTTACACCTGGCATCTTCTTCAAAATATCCATGGTTAAATCAATACGAGCAACCTTCGCATCTGGATAGCGAAAAAGAAGTCTTTCTAGCCAATCAAGAATAGTCATATGATACTTATCCAAATGACTCTCTAATTCTCGACATCCAGAACCACCAATATCAATACAAACACCCATTTTCGCTAATGGCTCAATCGTTGCTAATTCACCATCATTAGCACAATAATCTGTACTCAACATTACATCGTCATTAACGTACATAAACTTAATTGAACCAACCTCAACAGTTTTGTTATAACCATAAAATCCATAATCTTGACTAATATCAACATCATCATCAATAAGTTCATCTAAATGACTTACATATGAATCATATTTCGTTAAAGACAAAAGCTCCTTAACTAGCTCAATTGGTTTCATATTAAGATTAACTCGATTAATTTCAGAACCTTTCTTACTCAAAAAAGGTTGCACCAATGGAGAATAAGGTAATGGTACTGTAATCCTCAAATTATCTACTAAAAAACTAAGCTTTTGCTCCATTTGAGCCACCGCCCAACGTAGCAAAATCAAACTGACTAAACTTTAATGACGTCAAATCATCAAAAGAGCAAATCAACTTAGGCCAACCAGTCTGAGACCAAACTGGAATAATCACTAGATGAGAAGCATCACAATCATAAGCATTACCTGCATCTAACCCATCAATAATCTTCCCATAGCGATTCATAAATTCATTACAATTTTCCTCACCATTAATAACAATTTTCAATTCACTCAAATCAGCAATATTATCATCATACTCATCACGAGTAATATCACCATTAGCCAAATCTTCACGTTCACGATTAACCTGACGAAGGTTATAACCACGAAACTGCAACTTAGTAATCCGAGTCGTATCAACTGATCCATCAATCAAATTACCATTATTATCATATTCACGATATGGAGTTTTCTTAACTTCACCACTAAGCTCAACACCAACCCGAGGAAAACCCTTTACATATCGAGTATCAATTGGTAAACCCTTAACAGTGGCTACATCTGAAACAATATCGCTAAACTTAACTTTATTCATTACAATGTCTCCTAACTAAAGCCCATTGTAATGGCGTTTTACATTGCTTTTAGGTACAAAATATTATATAATAATATGTAATTAAAATGTATTTACAAACGGAAATACCGCTTGAATACATAACCAAAAAACCAAAACTACCTAGAAGCTTTGCTTGACCGCCATCATGCAAGGCTTTTTTTATTACTTCTGTGACTTAACATCACTATCTGGAATGACTGAAGGCGCATTCAAGTTTTTCAGAATGGACACACGAGCCTGAGAAGCCATACTTCGACCTTCCAGTTCAGCTTGTTCCTTCAACCGTTGCTTTTCAGCAGGCGAAAGAAATACACTAATTTTCTGTCTATCTGCCATAATAATCCCCCTTCCATTCCATAATTCTATACTAACCCAATTTTAACCCAATGTCAACCCAAATTATGGTAAAAAGTTGCGCAACTTTAACCCCTACAATAGGGGGGGAATAAATGACCAAATTAAAAAGGCCAATTTACTTCAGAAAAGCCTTAACCATGCAGGCTCAGGACCTATTTTGGCGATTCATAGCCCCCGTATTACAGTACGGGGGCACCACCTTTATTTCGTTCATGCGCTGGATTTTATAAAGGGGCCGTCCACTGTCAAACATTCGAAATTGCTATCGCAATTTCTCACACTCTTGCTAACCAGCCGTAAGGCGCTAAAGCGCCAACGGCTGCTAAGGAAGATTGCTTCGTATTTGACAGCGGAGCCAGGCCCCTTTAACAATCCCCTAGTCGCAAGCGGAAATCGGAGATTTCCGCTTCGCTCCCAGCGCATTCACTCACTTACTACCTTTAGATTCATTATGCTTTTTACATAACATTTGAAGATTATCATATTCAGTTTTACCACCCTTACTCCATGGAATAATGTGGTCAGCCTGCATTTCTGATAATTTCCAAATTTTATCAATATTCTCTTTTGCACAATATGGGCAGTTAGAAATTCCTTCAGTTTCAGCCTTCTCCGTTTGTTCGTCATACTTCCGCTTTGCATCACGACGGTCAAAACTTCGCAATGACAAATTCTTTACCGCATTCGGTTCACCAGCACCTTTAGCTAATTCATAAGCCCAAATACCACGTTTACTAGTAACTTCAGGGTCATCAAATAACTGCTTAATTTCTTTTGACATAGAACTTGAATTATAATTCTCATTATCAGTGCGATATTGATTATAATACAATCCCCACGGCTGACCTTTCATCTGCTTATAAATATCTGGGAACAATTCTTGTATCCAGTGAATAACATGTTGAAAATACTGCCACAAAGCATTAGCATCATCATCTGATTTATGCTGTGCCATATAGTCAGTAATCGTTGTATGTTTTGCATCAGCTATCCATTTCAAAGCTAATTCCAATAGTTCTTGACGATTCGGGTCACCCTTAACATATGGGTCAGATAACTTTTTAGCAGCGCAATTTCTCTTACTAAAATACTTCTTAGCATCAGAAAGCCAAGGCCCAGTATATGTAATATTACGCAGTTCCTGGTCAGTTAACTTCTCTCCCGCAATATTAACTGTCCTAAACCAATCCAACTTTTCTGAATCAGTACCTGCACACCAATAAATCATAAACTTATAATTCATTAACCGGTCATATAAATCATTAGGCAATGAATCAACATACATAGTCTGACCATTAATATTAATAGGATATTTATGGTCTAAAAATTGCATAACCGATAAAGTACGCTGTTGTCCATCAAGCACCTCATAACCATCATCATTTACAACCCAGTACATTATGTTAAGAGGAAAACCATGCAAAACACTATTCATTACAGCCTTTGACTGGTCCAAATCATAGACAAAATTACGCTGGTATCTTGGCCTAATATTTAATTTACCATCATAACCAACTACACCATTGTCTTCACCAAAATCTTTATAACCGTTAAAGACATCTTTAACAGCAATTTCATGTAGTTTAATTTTCAAAGTGTTGCACCTTCTTAGCCTTAATCAACATACGAGCATACTTTCGTTTACCATTTACTACGCCACAACCGCCACGATCAACTTTATTTGGTGTATAACGTGCCGTTCCATAAAGTCCAGTAGCCCTTGAATTTCCTGCCGCTAAACCAATAATTTCAAATTGTTCCGGATTATAATGATTAATAAATGTCACTGGTACACCCATAATCCCAGCATAATCCATTGGTATATCAGCCGTTTTATCAACGTTTATAGCATCATAATTATCATACATAGGATATTCATCAGCATTATACTGTTTATATAAAACTAAATCCTCATGTCGTTGCTTATAATCTAAATTAGTGAACCATAAAACATTACGAAATTTAACCTGTCTAGTTTCAGGATTATAAACACCTTTTGCAAATCTAGACGTGTCATATCCTTTTGGAATAATAAAATAAGCATTGCCACGAGGAAATGGCATACCAAGCCACATTTGATTAGCTTTCAACAACGGAAAAATTTCCTTATACGTGATAGCATTCTGATTTCCAATTATTAAGAACTTCTTTTGATAATCCATTAATTGTTTTACATAAAGTCTAAACTTAGAAAAAGGTGGATTCGTAACAACAATGTCACTTTGCTTTAGATACTCAACACATTCTTTTGATTCAAAATCTCCATTTCCATTTAGCCTTTTAACAACATTTGCAGTATGTAATAACGTATCAATGTCTTCATCACTAACGCCACGTCCATTAGCCATTGGAACATTATCTATATCCAAAACATATCCATAACTACAACTACCAGTTACAGGCTCATCATAATCATCGAACAAGGATAATTGAGTACCCGTCATTTGACTTCCAGAATAACTAGT
This sequence comes from uncultured Lactobacillus sp., assembly GCA_945980025.1. Lineage (GTDB taxonomy): Bacteria > Bacillota > Bacilli > Lactobacillales > Lactobacillaceae > Lactobacillus. Next base: position 2,492 of record CAMFQH010000059.1, on the reverse strand, counting down.
ACAAATTAATCGTTTCAACTTCAAATAGTTAAAATTACGAAGAAAAAAACGAGTAAAATTTGATTCAAAAGGATCATCACAATTGCAAAAAACAGTTTTTCCCTCAAAAACCCCATCAGAAAAATAATTCATCTCCGATTGAATTGAATCATACGTAGTATAAAACTCATCCTGTTTTGCAACTCCAGCACGACTCAAATTTTTATTTTTCGCCATTCTATCAATCCTTCCCATCACTATGAAACCAATGCCAAAATCGACTATGAGTAACAGTTTCATCTTCAGATTTACTATCTGATTCTTCATTTTCTATTAATCTATGACTAGCATCTAACGTATGAGCCTGTGACGTTAATTGAGCATTAGCCTTAGCAACTTCCGTCATAGACTTAATCTGTTCATCTTTAACATCAAGCTGCGATTTCAACAACTCAACTTCACGTTGCAACTGGTAAATTTGAGCGTCTTTTGCCGCAATTAATTCACTTCTAGTAGTTTGCGGCTGCCGGTTTAAGCTACTTTTTGCCTTAGACCGGTAATAGTCACGCATTGTCTTAAAAGCCTTATCACTATAAAGTTTACTGTTGTTTTCTCCGGTTTTAGTCGGTTTGAACCCTCGTTTAAGCAGCTGAGACCGCATCGAAGACACCGAAACACCGCAAATACTTGCCATCTCAGTAATTGAATAGGTTTTAGTTTGAGTTTTAGCCACTTTAAGTCACCTCTTAATCGCTCAAACCAATTATAACCCTAAACCATCATCAAGCTCATCAGATTTCTTTGACTGTTTCTTAATCCGCTGCTCAGAACTCTGCTTAATTTGCTTATTCTCATCTGGATTTGGACTAACATGAAATGTTTCCTTAAACTTCTTAACCATTTGACCAGTATATTTTTCCATCAACTTTGCCAGAGCATTAGTTGATCCATAGTCTTCGCCATATCGACTAGCCATCTTATCAATACCTTCGTCAGTATCCAGTGACTTAATATCTACCATAGTTGCTTGACCCGTAAACCAACTAATGCCAGCCATAGCAACTTTATAAATCCGGCTAAAAGCTTTACGATAAATAGCCAATTTATTTGCTAAATGGCCTAGCCCATTAATATATTCTCGAGGTGTCATATGCTCCTTCTTAGCGGCAGCATCAATTCCACGAGCATACATAACTAATCGCTGATTTTTCATCATATAGTCATAATAGTATTTACCAGATTCAAAAGACTTTGAACGCCAATCATCAACATGCTTTTCAGCATCAGCAACATTATCATCAGTAATCGGAGCATCATACTTTAACCCATCAGCTTCTTGAATCTCCTGCTCAACACGTTGACGACGAGTATATAAACGTTTTTGTAACTGAACTTCAGCATCTTGATTCTGCTGCTGCAAATCCGCTAACCTCTGCCACTGCTTCCTTAGCTCCTCATCAGCTACTTTCTTTTTATCTTCAGCCCTCTTACGTTCTCTCTCAGCATCTTGACGTGCCTGTTCATCTTCTTCAGCCTGCTTCCTTAGTTCATCAGAATATTTCTTAATTGCAGTTGTCATTTCTAATGGAGATAACCAAATAATCTTATTATTTTCCACTGACTTAATAGGTTTCTTTCCGAATACACTTTCATATGAAGCTCTAAGTGCACTATTAGCTTGCTGCTGAATATCACTAGCTGACTGCTTAGCATCAGCTACCATTGCTTTAGCTTGTTTATGCAACTTAGCATTACGTACTCTATCTTCCTTATCACGTGTATATGCCAAACTAGTACGATGAACTCCATCAGTGGTATATGTTTTATCTACGTGATAATCAATACCCATATCTTTAGCCGTTTGCATCGCAATTGTACCTAATTCATCAAGTAACATTGACCGCCAAATATCCATAATCAAAGTATTACGTTCACCCGAAGATGCAAAAGAACCACGGCTTTTAGGATTACCATTCTTATCTAATTTTGGAATCAAGTTTCCCTTAGCATCTCTAAGATACTCACCATCTTTATCCTTCTTATAATCAAACCGATACCAAGAAGCATTTGGTTTCCGCTTCATATATTCAAAAAACCGCGTATCTGCTCGTTCAACACCTATCTTGTTACCATTATTAGCCTTAATATCACTATCTGCATCATAATGAGCCTTAGCCATATTATCAGCTAACTTTTCAGCACTCAAAGAACTACCATACTTACTTTTAGCAACATGTTCAATCAACTCTTTCACTTCAGCACGCTTACCATAAGTTAAGCGTCCTCGACCATCTGTCCGATACCAAACACTTTGGGTCTGAAGATGCACAGCACCATTTTCATCATAATGAATTTCCGCTCTAAAACACCCAGGATTGAGTTCTCTAAAAACATCAGACTTAAAAAATCGTTTAAGAGTTTCACGCTCAAACCGACGATACTTTTTTAATTCATCAGAACTCATACCATCATAAATATCTGTATTACTTACATAAAAAAGTGAACCATCAATC
>CAMFQH010000058.1:0-8367 GCA_945980025.1 uncultured Lactobacillus sp. | reverse complement strand
TTCATTGAAAGACTTTGAAATGCTTAGTTAGTACTCTGAGTGCTGAATGCCAGCATAGAGGTTACCACTTAACTTTATTGATATATCAACGCTTTTAACACTTCATTTAAAAAAAGTGTGCATTTTGTGTGCAATCAGTTATTAGCTAACCCACAACTTATTCATCTTCTCATTCATATTAGGATCAACACCTACATAAGTATTCATAAACATCTGTAAAGAGTGCCCCATCTTTTCAGCAGCCCACGGATATGACATACCAGGTGTATTAGCTAAATTAGTACAAATAGTATGTCTGAATGAATACATACTTAACTGTTTATCACCAGCTTGAATATTTAACTTATCACAAATGTTTTTAAGCATCATATTTACACTTTTTTGCCTTATGGGCTGATCGTTTGCGGCTGCTTTGTAATCATGTAAATTTATAAAAACTAAATTCAATGGATTTTCCAGATCATGCTTTTTTATGAAGTCCTTTTGCTTAGTTTCATATTGTCTAACTAAATCAATTACATCTTTAGGCAAAGGCAGCAATGTCCTTGAATAGCCCTTAGGACGCGCTTTTAAAGCTCCAGTAAGTGAATTAGTATAATCAGACCAACTATCATTTATACGAAAAGTCCAAGCTGAATCTTCATAAACAACGTTGTTGAACTTTAATGCTTGAAGTTCTCCAATTCTCATACCTGTGTAGCTTTCAATTAAGATTGCCAATTTACTGCCAACGTTCATAACTGAACTATGTTGTAAATCTTTTTCAATCAAATTTCTAATTTCATCCAATTCATTAGATGAAAAAATGTACCATTCTTTCGGTACGGTAAAATCACTTTGTTTAAAAAATAATTTTAAGGCACCTTCTGGAACAGGATTTTCTTTTACTACTTTTCCTTCGATTGACTTAAAAAAGTTACGCATATGTACAAGTCTTTTAGCAATTGTAGAAGAACGGCTAACAGTTACTTGATTTTTTTCTACATATTCATGTGCATAATCGGATACAAGTTGTGTAGTAACTTTATTAATTTGAGTATTTCCAAAGTATGTATTGAAATCATTAGCTGATTCCTGCCAAGATTTTAAGGTAACGGGACTAATTGTATTAGCTCTTCGATCCACATACTTTTGAAAGGCTTTAGCAAAACTAACTTTACCATCACTAAAATTCAAACCGTCTTCATATTCAGCCCATAAATTTCGTTCTAGTTTAATCGCTTCTTTCTTGGAATTAGCATATTGAACGGGGAAACTTATCCTTTTACCAGTCGCTTTGTCTACTGGTTGAATTCTTACTTTCCATTGTCCAACATGTTTACCTTTAATTACTTTTTTAATCATTATTTACTGCCCTTTCTTAATTAAAAAGAGCAGAACGTAGGTTACTCCTACATTCTACTCTCTCTAAATTACTTATTCCAAGTAGTTTCTTGATGATAACCTGATTTACTTAACCAAGTTTCTACTTCATCTAAAATGTAGTAGGCCCTGCTACTTGGAAACTGATGATAAGGCATACCAGCTCTTCTAAACTTATAAAAAGCTGTAGTGCTGATATTTAACGCTTCACGTAGTTCCTTACCGTTTAAAATCAATTGATTCATTTCGCATTATCACCTATAATTCAGTTGGAAAAATATTTACAAAAGTCTAAGCATTATCTTGATCGTCTTGCTTAGATTTTTTTGTTTTTAAGCGTTTTTTGATGAAGTGCTTAGTAATATGAAGCGGTTGAATACGTCTTAAAAGTTGTTCGACCGTATCCACTCTCCGATCATCAACGAAAATATACTTGTAGAAATCATCTGGTGAATAAGGTGTTGTAATGATAATTTCCTCAGCATTTAACTTCTTATCATGATAGCGACTTGGCGCAGCCTTATCATGTTGATAAGGATCTAAGATTCTTAAGAGATCTGAATAATTAAAGTCGCGTGGTCTCAAGTCATTTAAAATGATGTAATGTTCACCATTATAGTCTTGAAAATAGTCACGGCTACTACCGAGAATTGCATACTTCTTATTTCTCAAAAGATATTCTGCAAAACGAGTCTTACCTACACCTGCCACACCGTACAGCCATAAGACTTTCATTCTCTTACCTTTGAAATCTTTAAGCCATTTTTCATGCTCTTTTTCTGCTCGAAGTTCAGTAATCTGATCAATTAACTTTTTACGTCTAGCAAGTTGTGAAACTCCAATTAGTTGTTCCAACTCGTCATAAGTTAATTTACCTTCTGCATACTGATCGACCAAAGAAGAAATGTACTTAGGGCTTTTAGTAATCTTAGCTCTGATACTCTTCATTCTCGCTGGAAAATCGAAAGAAGCTACAGCCTCACTTGCCTTATAAACGTGTTTCCCTTGCTCTCGCGCCTCTTCAGTTTCGTGAAGCAAGTAAGAGTAAGCATTGGCAATTCTGCCTTTCCACACATCTACATATTGAGATTGGTCTTTAAAGAGATTCGCCACAGTACTAACTTTTTGCGGGTTTTCATACTTTAATACCACATGAATATGAGGCCTGATGATCTTACCATCTTCATCTTTTTTTGGGTCTTTATCATGATTAATATAGACCCATTCCAGCGCTCCTGATTTGTTCAAAATATCGCTTAAGTCATCTTCTTTTACTTTGAGATGATCTAAGTCTTGCACGTACATGAATTGGCGCGCGCGTGGTTCTTTCTTCATGAAAAATGCCTTCTAATAACGAAAATCGTGATTATCTAAGCAAAAGTCTACAATCGCTTTCATATCGTCAAATGACATATCAATTTGACGTGGTGCCTGTGGCGCTGAATCATAAGTTTTATAGAAGTAAACTGGAATACCTAATCGCTTAGCCGCGTAGAAACTATCCTGTTCTTCCACAATTTTTAAGTATCCTGCCTCAGGTTTTACTACAATTAGAGGTAATGGTTTATGCTTATTTTGGTAAGCATAAATTAAATAGTTAATGTGTTCTTGATCGTACAAAGAATCATCAACTGCACTAAATTGGTTGTAATCCGCTGTTTCATAAATCTTTGAAACAACTCTAGTTTTATTTAAATTTTGTTTTTCCATAAGGTTTTCCTCGTTTCTATTACCTTTTTACGGCTTGTCTTTCTTTCAACTCTTTGTGCACAGTTTGCACAGTTTATGACAACTAGAAAATAACAAGCCCACTAGTTGTCATATATAGTTTTTCATGCAACGCACACATAAATAGCTTGTTTTTTTATGCGGCGCTGTCCCTCTCGCCCTTGGCGGGCGGCGGGCGCGCCGCGTTAAATGAATAGTTAATCATTCTTATTCATCCTTTCCTTCATTTTTGCTGCTACTTTTGCCTTTGAATAATTCGCAGTAGGTCTCGTACAATCCTGTAATATCTCGATCACGATAAACCCTTTCAAGATTTCCCTCGTACCATTTTTTAGCTTCTTCATTTGAAAGTGGGATAAGATCGGCACTTGCTGCATAAGGTCCGTTACCTTCGACGCGTTCAGCATATTTACTTGCTGCATTACCTTCACCATATAAGAAAAACTTGCCTTCAGATGTTCGATAAAGTCCTTCTTTGAAGTAATTAAAGTCATTTACTGGATAATCACTTTCATAATCATCAATTAATTCAGCATTATCTGAGTCGTATAAAATACCGTTATAAAATCTCTTCATAATAAATTTGTCCTTTCGTGAGATAATTTCTTTTCCTGTTTACATATTCATCATACCTTGAGCGATTGAGAACAATCGGGGGCCTTTTGTAGAAATTTTAGGAATTAGTATTTATTGATACATCAAGCTTTTAAGGATTTAAAACATTAGCTTGAAGAAAAAAATACAATTAATGCAGAAAAAAGCACCAGCCTAGAAAAACTGGTGCTTCAAATCTAAACGCGTGTTCCTTCTACAATGTAGTAATTAGGGTCACTATTTTTATAATTAGATAAAGTAAAAACTCCATTATTCATACGATAAATTTTCTTGACAACTTTATCCCAAATTGCATCAAGTTGTGCTTGACCTTCAGGAAATTCAGGAATTCGAACTTTTACTTCAATTTTATTCCAATTCAATTTAACTTTAGATAGCTTGATATAAGAATTAAACCTATAGGCTTCCATATATTCTGCGCTTCCCTTAACCAAGGTATCAAGCGGTTTTTCCATGAATGCAATTAATTGCTGCTTCTGCATTAGAGCCTGGATATACCAATGAAATTCGTGAGGTGTTATAGTCATAGAATCTTCTCCTTACTACTTAAATAATAAGTTGGACATAATAAGGGCAGAACTTGATAAGGATGTTCATCGTCAATGACCTGAATCAAACCAGTTCCCCGACCTAATGGAATCACAATTCCTTCGGGATCTAGGTCTGGGAAAAGAAACTGTGTTGTTTTACGATTAATATTGCCCAACTGAACCAATACGTTCATTTGTTCGCGCACTGATGTTGGAATGCTATTATGATCAAAACGTTGACTTACCAATATTAGGTGTACACGAGTTGCACGCCCTAACAATGCAATTTGTGATAAAAGAGCAAAAAACGTATCTTTAATATTTTTATTAATACCTTCCGAAAGCGCCAAAACTTCGTCAATTACCACTGTTACATGTTTGAAAGTAGTACTTGGGTTGTTAAATAATACCTGTTGCCTCTTGTGGATCAATTTTAAACATTCACTTAATACATCATTAATTTGTGCTACAAAGTCAGATTTTGAACGATCTGTAGCAGGATAAATAACCTTAACGCCATTAGCCTTAGCCCATCTGCTGGGTTCATCCATTTTGGGATCAATTACTGTTAGAGTTTTGAGTCCAATTTCACCATGCACATTTTCATCAACATGCTTTAAGGATTCCAAGAGATAGGTTAGGAAATAAGACTTGCCACTACCAGAGGTTCCAGCCAAAGCAATTGAAGTGACACGGTTATAGTCAATACTCAAATTTTTCATAATTTGAATCTTACCGCCATTCTGGGTTGCAAAATCCTCAAGATTAGTAACTATCAAACGTCTTGGAATTCCCACTTGCCATGGAAAATACAGAGCACGTTGAACATGAATATTACGTGTACTAATCGGTACAAAGTATGTTGTATTTTGTTTCAAAAGTGTATAGTTCGGATAAAGTGCAACATTCAAAATCTTAAAAATGTGTTGATACAAGTTATCATCGATTAAGTATCCCGCGGGCATCCGCGGAATAAACTTAATCCCACCTTTGTCTAACTCAATAGAAAAACTGTTAGTATAACTGCTCTCGCCTTGCATGTCAGAACCTAGCGCCATGTCAATGCTCTGAGTAATATACTTTTTAAGTTCATCAGTATTCATTTTATTTGACTTCTTTCACGTCATCAGCCTTGAAATAAACATCATATCGCATTTGAAAAGCGGTGATGTTGTCAAAAGTCACGACTGACATGTAACGAGGTAAGTTCACTTTCTTAGGGAACTTCACTTGGAAGTATTCTGCACCTTCCTGAGTAAAGCCAGCTTTGTAACTAATGATTTTATCAGTACGCTTGCCATCTTCCCAAACGTACTGAGGCGTCAACTCAGTACTTAAAGAGTAAATTGGTTTACTCTTATCTAAGTTTTCCCATACGGCCTCAACATTGTAGCCTGTACCACTATATTTTCTTCTCATGATTAATTACTTCTTTCTTTTTATGATTTAGTAAAGAGGCTTTCTTTTCCTCCTTATGCTTAATATTTTGAACCAGATAAAAAAGAAAAAATTTAAAAATATAAAGAAATTTCTTCCTTGATTTGATAGGCTTTTTAAGAACTATCAAGAAAAAATTTGAAATTATGTAGAAAAAAGGGCACCAAGATTTTTCTTGGTGCTCTATTTTCTGCAGTACCACGTAAGTGGATTTTGCAATTTAATGTCATATTCTGAATACCCTTTAATAATTATGAAAGTATCATCATATTTTACTGTATGAAGCTCTCTCAGACAATAATCTTTAATATAAGCAATTTGATTAAAGCTTGAGTATTTTGGCTTAAAGCTATTTTGAAAAATAATTTCCGTTTTGACCTTGTTTAAATCATAAGTTAGCTTCTCTCCAAAAGCTTGATTGAAATGAATTTTAAAAGCTTCAGCAAAATCGTCGTAGCTATCAGTAGCAAATTCCTCGATTTTCTCAACAACTTTTCGAGTAGAGTCATACGTTGTGTTATATAAATTGTTATCAATAATTTGAATAATACAATTCTTAGCATTTTCCAGGCTCTTACCTTCTAGATAGTCGGAACTTTTCTGAATTTGCAATTCTTTTAAAGTTTTATCCTTTTGACTTCCATCACTGATTTTGGCTAATTGTTTACTATAAAGAACCTCATCATGCCTTGTAAATTGAGGTCTACTAATGATGTACTTCTCTAATAAGTTCATTAAAGCATTAATGCTTCCTCGATTTATTAGATAAACCTTTTTACCTCGATTTTCTTGGATATAATCAATATTATTTTCTTTTTTAATAGTCGAAATTATTTTCTTTTCAAGTGCTAATTTTGCCAGTTTATCAACATCTTTTTTACTGTTATGTAAGTGCAATATGTACTTTTTATCAATTAAATCAACTAACTCTTTGATTGAAACATAATCTTCACGATTTTCTATAGTACTTACTTGCATGTCTTTCGCCTCTTTGAAAACGCAAAAAAGGCAGCTAAGCATTTCGCTTAACTGCCTTATTACCAGATATAATTTCTTCTAATTGTTAGCCATATACATTACAGCATTTTCAGCTATAAGATACTCAAAAATTTCATCATCATCCAAAGGATATTTGTCCCATTCAACATCGTCATCTAAAGGAATATCAATATATTTTTCTTCATTAGTTTGCTTTTGAGTCATCGTAAAAATCTCCTTAATTAAAAATAAAAAAAGAGGGGATAGCCAGCATAATGCTTAGCTACCCCCCGATACTGATAGTTTTGTGTAACCGCTTTACTAGCGGGAGAACAAAAAAGGGACGCTTCTAAATGTAAACTTCGTCCCTTTTTCCTCTTTTTCGCTTGGATGCTACGTTTTCGCAGCTCCCCGATTCCTATGTGGTCTCGCGTTGCTCGATCATTATAATCTCAAATCTCCTTTCAGTCAATAGTTTTTTTTTTTTTTACAAGAAAATTGAGGATATACACTAAAGCTGACCCTTGCGGACTACCTGAAACGTTATAACTGTAGCCTCTTGTACACTGTTACAGGAAATAAAAGCAGGTCTGATCTCTTAATAAATAGAAGAGATAAATAAAGTACTTTGCAGTGGATGAATGCACTAAAGATATCCATAGAGATTATGATAAGAAGTTTTGCAACGCATGAATACACTAGAGATATCCATAAAGATTATGGTAAGAAGTTTTGCAATGTATGAAAGTACTAAAGATATCCATAAAGATTAAGACAGGAATTCTTGCAACGACCAAAACAAGGTCGCACTAAAGATATCCTTAATAAATAATTATTTTGTTAACTTATGCTTACTAGAATCAAGCTTATTAGGCGCTTTTCCACCTTTACTTCCAGAAGAACCTTTTCCTCCAGTTTTCTTAGACAGTGGTGCAGCTTTACCACCTGATCCACCTTGTCTAGCTTGGCTTCGTGTTGGAATTGCAGCCAAAACTTCTTCAGCGGGTGCAATTACAGGCCCAATCACTCCACCTAGTAAACCAGCTGTTCCGATTAACATTGAGGCTTTTTCAAGTTTACTATAAAATGAAGTTTTATGGCGCGTCTTGCCACGTACCCGCGGTTTGGTTAATACTTTATTAACCAAAAGTATCACTTCTTTCTATTGCAATAAAAACTAGTTTATCGATTTGTGAAACAGAGCCTCTCCGTTTCACAGTTACTATTTTATAGCAATTTTAAGTTTGTGAATAAAAAAGTTGAAGAAGTCTAAACACTGTTCTAAGTAAGAAGAAAGAGAATAAATCGCTTAAAAACGAAATTAAGGGCATTTACAGAGGTTTTAATCAGTTTATGGAAAATACCCTTGGTGCAACTGTTGGACAAGCTAAAAAGCTCATGAATAACCTTGTGAGCGAAATTAAAGAGTTTGTAAAAGGTGGAGAGTTTGAAAAAATTCATAGAAATGAAACTCGAACACGAGATAGAGATGAATTAAGTCGTTAGAAGCTCATATTTGCGTTTTAAGGCGTTTTAAATCAATTCGAGTATATTTATACCTGTTTGGTCTTTTCGTCGGCATAAGCGTTAAAAATGGCAATAGAAAAAGCAGCAAGGGCGAACGTAGTGAGTGCATTTACCCTTGCAGCTTTTTTGTTGTCATTTAGCTTTTGTAAACCGACAGAAAAGCCAACAGGTATGACTGTTTACTCACTTT
>CAMFQH010000057.1:0-8399 GCA_945980025.1 uncultured Lactobacillus sp. | reverse complement strand
TTAGTAATAATTACTTTTTCACCATTGATCTGTTCATTTACATAACCATTAAGATCACTAATTTTATCTTGTTGCTTATCTAAATAAACTCTCGCCTTCTTCATAATAACTACACTAATAATCAAAATGAATGGCGTTGTTGCTACTGTAAATAAGGCCATAGTTGGATTTACGATAAACATCATAATGATAGTTCCGATTAATAATGCACCTTGAGAAATAATTTCAAAAATTGCATTATTCAAGGCATTAAAAATATTATCTAAGTCTGAATTAAATAGAGATAATAGTTTTCCATCTTGATGAGTATCAAAGTAGCGAATTAACATTCTTTGAAACTTAGCAAATAGGTTTTCTCTCATATCATTAGTAGCATTTGCAGTGAACTTTGACATTACCATCCATGCAATAAATGATGCAATAATTCCAGCTGCATATACACCGACCATTGATCCTAACGCCTGATAAAAGCTACTTAAATCATGAGTACGGCTAGCTACTCTATTAACCGCCTTAGTCAATTCTTGAACAGCATTTCCTAGGAAAAGAGGACCAAGCACTTGACTCAAAGTCGAAATCAAAGATAAGACGACAACAATTGTAACGCCTTTCCAATAATTCTTTAAATACTTGGCAAAGTATTTAAATGCTTTTTTAGTATTACTCATCAATTTCACCTCTCTTTTCTTTAGCTTTCTGTGTGCGATAAATATCTTGATAAATTGGGGAAGTCTTCAGTAATTCTTCATGAGTTCCTTCCGCAACCAATTTTCCATCATCTAAAACTAAAATCTCGTCTGCATTCATCACTGATACTATCTTTTCAGCAATAATTACTGTTGTTGTATCTTTTAAATCATGCTCTAAAGCTTCTTGAACTAATTTTTCAGACTTAGCATCTAAGGCTGAAGTAGAGTCATCTAAAATCAAAATCGGTGGTTGACCAATAACACCACGAGCAATTGATAAACGTTGCTTTTGCCCACCAGAGAAGTTAGCTGATCTTTCTTCCACTTCATGGTCAAATTGATCTGGATATTGACCGACAAATTCCTGTGCTTGGGCAATTTCTGAAGCGCGTTTTAATTCGTAATCGGTCGCATCTTCTTTTCCTTGACGCAAGTTAGAGGCAATTGTTCCCGAGAATAAAATTGCTTTTTGTAAAACCATTGAAACAGTATTACGCAGCGATTTTTCACCAATTGTCTTTAAGTCTTTTCCACCAATTTTTATTGTTCCTTTAGTCGGATCATAGAGACGCGGAATAAGTTGAGCCAGCGTACTTTTACCAGATCCTGTTGCTCCAACAATACCAACCATTTCACCTGGTTCTACCTTAAATGAAATATTCTTTAAAGTTGGCTTATCGCCATCAGGATAAGTAAAAGAAACATCGTCAAATTCAATACTTCCCTTTTCTGGTGCAGTTGGTGCATTAGGATCAAACTTAACATCTGGTTCAGTATCAAGTACTTCTTTAATTCTTCGTAGAGAAACCATCCCACGAGTGAAGTTCATAATCACAAAACCACCAATTAAAATTGCAAAGAGCAAAGTTAAAATATAAGAAACATATGGTGATACAACTGCAACATCAGTTGGAGTTAAATTAGCACTGCGTCCTACTAAAAAGACAACCAAAGCAATTACTAAATAAGCAATTAACATGAAGGCTGGCATAATAGTAGAAATCCAGTAACCAATCTTAATATTTAATTCGTTTAAATCATCAGAAGTTTCATTAAATCTCTTAATCTCATTTTCTCCTTGATTAAAAGATTTTACTACACGTACACCCTGTAAATTTTCTTTAATGCGAGTAGAAATTTTATCCATGTAGTGTTGGAATTTAGCAAAAAGTTTATTCATATTTTGAATAACAATGTATCCAACCCCCATCATTAAAGCTAGCATTAATACAGGAGCCCACCAATATTGAGGAATGGTAATAATACTCAATACAAATGATCCAATTAAAATAATTGGCATTCTGAGTAATTGCATGAATAAGATCATCATCATATTCATAACTTGGTTCATATCATTAATTAAACGAACAACTAATGAACCACTAGAGAATTTTTCAATATTTCCAAAAGAAAAACTTTGAATCTTGGCATAAGTTTCTTCACGTAAATCTGAAGTTATTCCTTGGGCAATTTTTGCAGCATAATATACGTTAAAAATACCAGCAATAATTGCTAATAAACCGAGTACAACTAATCCAATTCCATCTCTTAAGACAACACTCTGGTTATCCGCTAAAATTGCTTTTTGGATATTTTCTAATAATCTTGGCTGCCATAAGGTTGCAAAAGCAGAAATTAGAATTGTAATAATCGCTAAAATTATTTCTTTACGATAATTTTTGAAGTGTGGCTTCAAAATTTGCATCTATTATTCTCCCTTCTTTCTTAAAAGCTCCCAAAAGGTATCACTCCACTCTTCATTTAGAGCCACTAACTGTTCCATCTTTTGTGCGCCCATTTTTTGTGCAATTTGCTTTTCAATTTCAAATAAAGGTGCCATTTTCTTTTTAGCGTATTTTTTTCCTGAAGCAGTTAGTTGGCAATACTTAACCCGATTATCTTCTGGATCAATTGTCAGTTCTAGATAATCTCGTTCTAGTAAGCGGTGAATTCCTTTATTAATAGATTGCTTCGGTAAGTCACTTAAGTTGACCAGATCTTTTTGCGTTAATCTTTGGCGCATTAATAGTTCATACAAAATAATGGTTAGATAACTTGGCATGCCATGTTGTCTATCCCACTCTGCATAAGCTTTTCCACCTCGGATAATTGCAAAATTTAACTTTTCGGTAGCAGTTAATTCCATACTTCACCTCACAAAAATAGTCTCTGTAGATACTAATTAATTAACCATATTAGTATCCACAGAGACTATTGTCAATAACTTTTTATTATTCTTTCCATAAAAAATCAATTAAAAGTTTATCAACTTCTTTATTTTCATGTAATTTGCTATGCTGTGCATTCTTACCCTTAATTTCTACTTCACGGTATGATTTTGCACGCCCATTAATTAAATACTTGTAACTTTGTGCTGAGGTTACAGAAACTGATCCATCAGAATTTGACCCATCTTCTTTATTGCCATAGATATTTAATACCTCAATTTGTCTTGGATAGTGTTTCCGTAAAGGCAATAATTGCCTAAAACCATCACTATAAATATCAGGTTCACCTGTTTTCTTATTTTTGATCTTAGCCTTTTGGCCCGCTTCTTCACCAAGATAGCCATTGTAATGCCCTGCAATTGAAACTACTTTATTAACCGTGGGCAACTTCTTATTGTCATAGTTTTCATTAATGTAATTAGCAATCTGTAAATTTCCCATTGAATGACCAACTAAATTAATCTTTGCATAATGATATTTATTAGAGATTGCAGTTATTACATCTTTTACATATGATGTTTTTCCACTCTGATTATCTTCTAGATTAACTTTGATAATTGGATTTTTTGCATTTTTTGGGATCGTGCCTTTAAGTTTAACAGTGCCATTTTTACTTACATCTGCTTGAATAATTGTATTACTTACACCAGCCTTTTTTGCGGCATTCGCCATTTGGGTCTCCGCATTCGCACTTGACCCCCAACCATGAAAGAAAAATGTGGGAATTGTTTTAGTATTGGTTAAAGATACAGTAACCCTTTTAGCAGGAACATTTTGAGCTTTTTGACCACATCCCGCTAACACAAATAAAAATAATGCAACAAAAAAACTAGCAAGATAAATCTTTTTCTTCTTCATAATTATTTCCTCTCACACTTACTTTTCTATAGTATACAAGAACAATTATCGATTGAAAAATATTTATTCTTACTAGTTTCCTATCGTTAAAAGCTATATTTAGTTCCTTTTAGCTTCTTTTGTTAACGTTTTTAAGCCTGGTAAAGTAATCATCACAACAAAGCTAAGTAGGTATAAAGCTGATAAAAAGCCCATTACTACGCCTAAGTTATATTTATCCATTAAAATACCTATTACTACTGATGAAAATCCACCGATTGCTCTACCGACATTGACGATAATATTATTAGCACTCGAGCGAATTTCTGTTGGATATAATCTACTGATTACAGCGCCATAGCCACCAAACATCCCATTTGAGAAAAAGCCAACTACAGCTCCAATAATCAAAAGCATGGTCATATTTTGGGCCAAACTTAATGTATAAACCATTAAAGCTGAACCAATTAAGAAAATTGCAAAGGCTCTTCTCGGGCCAAAGTAGTCAAAAACTGAGCCAAATGTCATCATACCAATGCTCATTCCAATAATCGTAGAAATCATCCAAAGACTAGAATTCGAAACATTTAAATTCAATTGCTTTTGCACAATTGTGGGAAGCCAGTTCATTAAACCAAAGTATCCAGCAATTTGAACTGTCATCATAATCATTAGACCCACGGTTTGCCAAGCAAGATGTGGTGTTGAAAACATTTTTTTAGCCACATCCGATAATAAGGAATTACTTTCACTAGCTTGAGCCTTAATAAATTGCTCACTTTCATGGACGTGTTTTCTAATGAAGATGGTTAAAATTACTGGAAGAATCCCTACTAAAAATAGCATATGCCAACCTGCTGCTGGAATAATCCAAGCTGCAATTAAAGCCGCTAAAATTGCTCCAATTTGGCCACCAATCGCTGCTACTGAGGTCATTTTACCAATTTGTTCTTTATGAAAGTTCTCAGCAATCAAAGCAATTCCAACACCATATTCTCCACCTGCTCCAATTCCTGCTAAAAAACGAAGTGCATAGATAAGATAAATATTATTGGCAAATGCCATCAAAGCTGTCGCAATTGCAAAAATAATTACTGTATGGCTAAAAGTTTTAACTCGACCAATCTTATCACCTAAAATTCCAAAGGCGATTCCACCAACTAACATTCCTAAATTAGTAATCGTTGAAATAAAACCAGCCTCCCCACCTGACAAGTGAAGATCAGCAATCATCGAACTCATTGCAAACGATAAAAAAAGCACATCCATATTCTCAAGCGCAAAACCTGATGAAGTAGATGCAATAACCCACTTCTGATTTTTGCTTAGAGTATGTCTGTGCTTAACCATTGTATCCATATTAAATTCCTCCAAAACGAATGCTCTCTGTCATTCAATTATTTCTTCAGAACTTATTCTACTCGTTTTTTTATGATTTACAATCCTAGATTATAAGTCTGGGGCTCTTCTAAAGTGCAATGGTGATTTCTTTATTTGCTTTGTGATTAACTTACCAATTAATTCTTGGTAGTCTTTAACTGCTGTATGAGCTAAGTCTTTGTTTGCTTTATTAATTAAGTCTAACTTCTTTGCAGGATCTTTTTCTTTATCAACTTTGATATCATATTCTGCCCGCATTTGACTTAATTTTTGTTGTGTAGCATTTCTAGCTTGATACAATTGCAAACCATAGTCTTTCCATGAACGATCAGCTAAGACTTGTGCTTCCTTGTAGATCCAATATGCTGAGTTTGAAGCATACTTATCTTTGCCGTGTCTATAGAAGCTTGGCACTACGCTACCTTGTGGATAGAATGGAACATATACATTTTGACAAGTAATGCCTAATGATAACCAGTGAATCCAATCCTTACCTTTAAGTTGCAGTAAGTGTGACTCTTCAGTAAAGTCAACACTAATTGGACGATATACCGCTGTATCTTTATTAACAGGATTTGCTACATCATATTTAGTTCCATCGTAGTGATCTCTTAAAACTCTTTGAGCATCAGTTATTGAAATTGGATGGTCTGCCTTTTGAATAAATGGAATATCAAAGCTGCTTGGTTCTTGCTTAATAGAAGGACTTAAGATTCTTTGACCAGTCCAAACACGAGCAGTGTTATATGTTAAATCTAATAGGTTATGTGTACCAAAAATACGACGCCAATTAAATGGCTTATTATTTGGCCATAAATTATGTTCTTCAACAAATTTTTGTAAACCAGGAGCAGTAATGAAGTTATCAGAGTCATTAAAATCAATTTCTTGAATTGCTAATTCATTAGCAGCTACAGCATAGCAATCATCTGGAATACGTTGTGCTACCCAGTAGTGAGCAGTACCAATTTCGAAGTACCAAGCTTCTTTAGGGTCAGCAAACAAAATACCATCTGATTCACCTGCAGTATGATCTTTAATAATCTTAGCAAAACGAGCAATAGCTTCACGTGCTGTCTTTACATAAGGCAAGATACAAGTTACCATTGCTTCTTCAATGATACCGGTCTTCTTGAATGGATCAAAAGATTGAACTTGGTCATTAGCATAGGTAGTTTCAGTAGCACTCATTGCTACACCAAATTGGTTAATTCCGGATTCTTCATAAACACCCTTCTTGTCACTCCAATTTGGAGTTGAAGAATAAGCATATCTATGAGTTGGTAAATCCATTTCAAACTTATTCAAGTTAGACTTAAAGTGATTATTAGGAATATCCTTTTCTTCATGAAAAGCTAAATGCTTAGCACAGTTTGGCTTATCATCTTCATTACGTCCAATGATAATGCTGCCATCTGTAGTAGCATTTTTCCCAATTAAAATTGATGTACATGCACTGTGATTACTTTCAATCATTATATATCACACTTTCATTTAAATAACCTTTCTTATTCATTTTTCATTGTATTACCTTAGGCGAAAAAGTTTTACTAAAACGCATTCTCAAAAGTGTGAACTAATGATTTTATAAAAAAATAAGGAAAGATTCGAATTACCCATCAAATCTTTCCTTATTAAATATTAAATTATGTTTGTTTTATTCAGCATCTGCCATTAAGTTATGAATTTTCTTAGTAAAGAAAAACATCACTACACCAAACAATACACTAACAATCCCAACTGCTAAGAAGTATGCCACTTCAGTTTTACTTGAGTAGTATTTAACAATTTGGGAGTTGATAGCTTGACCAGTGGCATCTGCCAAGAACCAAAGACTCATCATCTGTGAACGGAAAGCTTTTGGTGCTAAACGTGTAGTTACAGATAAGCCAATTGGAGAAATAAGCATTTCAGCAATTTCAACAATAAACCAAGAACCAACTAGCCAAAAGGGACTAACTCGTCCGTTTGTTCCATAAAGCATTCCTGGAAGGGCCATCCACATATATGAAAGACCAGCAAAGACCAAACCAGCAGCAAATTTACCAGCAGCACTTGGTTGTTTCTTCCAGTTATCCCATAACCATACAAAGAACGGAGTCAAAATCATGATAAATACTGGGTTCAAAGTTTGGAAGTTAGCTGCGGTAAAGTGCCATCCTCCGATGTGAAGTACTGTTCTTTGGGCAGCAAATAGAGCTAAAACAACAGAACCGGATTCTTCAATTCCCCAGAAGATAGAAGCTGCAATAAATAAGGGAATGTAAGCCCAAACTTTTGAGCGTTCCTCTTTTGTAACTTTAGGGCTTCTAAGCATTAAAACAAAGTAATAAATTGGTAAGGCAATAGCAACAACAGTAATTAAAGTAATGATATTATCAATATTTAATTGACCAAAAGCAGCCATTAAACCTAACACTACTGCTAAAGCTAAAACTCCTAAACCGATTCTCTTTAAGACTTTGTTACGAGTTTCTGGATCGATTGGATCTGTTGGGTGCATCCCATCCTCAGAGAGATATTTTCTACCGCCCCAAACATACTGTACTAAGCCAAAGAACATTCCAACTGCCGCCAAAGAGAAACCGGCATGGAAGTTAAAATGATTCCCAAATAAATTAAGGCCAAAACCTTCACTTGCCCAAGGAACTAACCATGGAGCAAGTGCTGATCCTAAGTTAATACCAAACACAAAGATACTGAAACCAGCATCACGTCTGCGATCATCTAATGAGTATAAGCCACCAACCATATCAGAAACATTAGGCTTAAGTAAACCTGTTCCGACCACAATAAATGCAATTGAAATATATAAACCTAACTCTGCCATTGGTAGGGCTAAAATAATGTGTCCAATCATAATGAGGACACCACCAAAGAAGACAGTACTGCGTGCTCCCCAGATTCTGTCTGCTAACCATCCACCAGCTACCGTAGAAAGATAAACAAGTGAACCGTAGATAGACATGATTGAAGCAGCCGTGGTTTCATTCATTCCTAGTCCGCCACGTTCTACAGCATAATACATGTAGAAGAGCAAAATAGCACGCATACCGTAGTAACTAAATCTCTCCCACATTTCAGTGAAGAACAAGGTGGACAAGCCACGAGGTTGTCCAAAGAAAGTCTTCTCTGTTGTTGAATTATTCATTAAAAACTATCCTTTCTGTATTATGTGTTTTATATACACAGAAAGGTTTATTTTATACCTATTTATAACTGTCTCTTATACACATCTGACGCTGCCGACGAAGGCTTAGGTGTA
>CAMFQH010000056.1:0-8452 GCA_945980025.1 uncultured Lactobacillus sp. | reverse complement strand
AAACCATTAGTTACGGCTTCACTTGCCGTTGCGTCCGTTGGAGTACTGATACTACCAATGATAAAGGCTAGTGGAAGACTAATGCTAGTGAATAAATAAATACTGAATCCACTGATTATTAAGGCCAGAAGAACCATAATTACAGTTAATCCGATGATTTCCTTAATTCTTCTACTAATATTATGAATTCTAGTTTTTTGACCTTCAAAAAATAAAAGTGGAGCTACGATCAATTCCATAAAAATTTCTGAATCAAAGCTAGCAACTTGGCTGTTTAATAAGGGAATTAGACCAATAATTATCCCAATGATCATGCTCACATAGTTAACAGATACCTTGTCAATTGCTTGAGCAATAATAATACTGATTGCTGCAGCAATTGCTAGGGTAAAAGTTGAAATCATAAGTTCCATTAAATCTACCTCAGATAAATTACTATTTTTTAATAATTAGTAAAAACTTTTAATGCTACTATAGTAGCATACTAACTATTGAATTATTTAGGGAAGGCGAAAAAGTGAAGAAGAATGCGAAAATTTGGCTTAGTTTAGCAGTCTTATTTGTTGGAATATTTTTTACTCTAATTACCTATTTTTCAACTGCTTTTGCAAGTAAGCCAATTGCGGTCATTACTGATGGTCAAATAAAAGATACACTAGTTGATAAGACAAAAGACAACTATGAAAACAAAGACGAGGTACGTCAACAAAATCTACATCTAAAAATTTTATCCGGAAAATATAAAGGGAAGACATTCTTAGTTACTAACACATATTCGCCGTCCCAAGCGGTTTCACAAAAGTATCGACCACATCAGCGTGTAATTGTTTCATTTATTAAAGGTAAACCTAAATTAGTTGAACCAAAACGTGACTGGGTTGTTGTTTTAAGCATGTTTTTGACGATTAGTGTAATTATTTTAATTACAGGAAAACAAGCTAGCTTACTTTTAATTTCAATGATCTTAAATAGTATAATTTTTTATTTTGTAATTAAAAGTGATGTAAAGGAAAATGGAACAAGAATTTTCTTAATTTATAGTATTGCAGCAATTCTGTTTACTTTTATTTCTCTGGTAATAGTACAAGGCTTTAATCAAAAAATGCTGGTGACTTTAACTGCTACTTTGTTAGGAGTGTTTGTCTCTTTTGGCATCTTTTATTTAGTTATGAGAGTAACTCATGAGCGTGGAATTGACTATGAAGCAGTAGATTATGCTACTCAAGATCCTCGAGCTTTATTTTTATCTCAAACAATTCTAGGAGTTCTAGGAGCAGTAATGGATGAAGCTACTGATATTGTTTCTAGTCTTTATGCATTAGCAAAACATAAGTCAGAGCTAACATTTAAAGAGCTATTTATTAGCGGACGAACTCTAGGTCAAGAGATTATGGGGCCATTAATAAATGTACTAGTTTTAATTTTTATGGCTGAAGCCTTACCCATGACAATTTTGTATTTGAGAGATAATAATACTTTAGTCTATACCTTTAAATACACTCTTTCCTTAGGGGTCATCCAGAGTTTAAGCTCGGCGATCGGAATTGTACTGACAGTGATTTTTGCTACTCTATCTAGTGCTGTCTTTTTAAAAAACAAAAAAGCAGAGGTGGTAGAAAAATGACAACTTTAACTGCTCTTTTATTAATTCTTCTAGTATTAATGATTATAGTTGGAGGAAAAACTGGCTTTAAGAGTTATCTAAGTGTCGTTATCAATGCCTGTTTACTAATTTTAGTTGCACTACTTATTTCCTGGGGAGTAAATATAGTATTGGTTGGAGCAATATTTATTCCTTTAAAGTTATTAACGATTATTTATTTAGGAACACATGATTATACTGTGGCTAAAAATGCCTTTTTAACTGCTCTGTGCGTGAGTTTAATTGTGATGTTGATAATTATCTTGTTTGAAAATTTAGCGCAAACTCAAGGCTTTGGAGACCAGGCAGGGGAAGAATTAATTGGTTTATCATTAAATGTAGGAATTAGTTTTTCTCAAATTGCAATTTTAGTTGCAATCTTTTCAATGCTAGGAGCAATTGCAGAAGCTAGTGTTGCAATGAGTGCGGGCTTGCTTGAGTTAAAGCGACATGATCCTAACATTACACAAAAGCAATTAATTAGAAGTGGGAATGAAGTTGGAGCGGATGTACTAGGAACGGCCATGAATACCATTTTATTTGGTTTATTTGGCAGTTTTTTACCAATATTTATTTGGTATGTGAGACTAAATTATTCCTTATTTGAAATTTTAAATGATAAACTTTTTGTGGATGAGTTTTTAATTATTGTATATTCGTTCATTGGCGTGCTTTTAACGGTACCATTAACTACAATATTCTTAGCACATACTTTAACGAATAAAGAAAATAAAAAGTAGAGATAAATAGAGGCACAGTAAGATGAAAATAGATAATTTAACGTTAACAAATTTTAATGGGCGTGAATTTAACATTACTTATTATAGTTTGCAAGATAATCCGCAACTTCTCCTAAAGAAAAGACCACTAATGTTAGTCTTTCCAGGTGGTAGTTTTGATCATTTATCATTAAGAGAAGGAGAACCAGTTGCCCTAGCTTATGCAGCTCATGGATTTGATGCAGCAATAGTGTCATATAATTTAACTACCGATCCTGGCAGAATTTATCCTGACGCTGCTTTATCTGGTTTAACTGCTGTTGCATACTTTAGAGAAAACAGTGAGAAGTTAGGTCTTGCTAAGGATAAAATTACGACAATTGGTTTTTCAGCTGGCGGCCATGTTGTTAGTTCGATGAATGTAATGGCAGAAAGTCAAAAGTGGCAGTCTGAATATCATTTTGAGCATGATAAAGTATCACCAAATGCGACTATTTTAGGTTATCCGTTAATTAATATTAAAGATATTGGTTTTCCCTTACCACCTGATGCTAAGGAAAAAATGCCAAGTGCAAAAGATTTACTTGATACAGCTGTCGGGGTTACTCCCCAAACTCCTCCTACTTTTATTTTTCAGGCAGTAGATGATCCGGTTGTCTTAATTGATAATACGATTGAATATATTACTGCATTAAGAAAAAATAGGGTTCGCTTTGAGGCCCATTTGTTTAATAAGGGTGGACATGGTTTTTCTCTTGCTACTCCTGAGTTAGCTACTAAAGAACGTAAAGCTGATGCGCATCTTGCTCATTGGTTTGAATTGAGCCTTGAATGGTTGAAAGATAGAAGAATTTACGTTTAGTTTCACGTGAAACAAAAACATATATAGAAAAAGTCCGAAAAGATGACATGACTATACATTTTCTTTTCGGACTTTTTAATTTTATTCTTTAGCCATAAAGAATAGAACTTCTTTTCCAGAGGCTAAATTATCGGAAGTTGCCAAAATTCTAAGTTTAATTGATTTAGCAACTACATCTCTTAAGCCAATTACCTTGTTTTTAGCATCATTTGGCCAATTAATTTCTTTACTAAAGTCGCTGAAGTTTTCTCCGTCTTTGGAAATAGCAACTTGAACACGTAAAACATGACCGATGCGATCACGTGAACGAGGAACATAAACCATGCGGCTGAGTTTATAAATATGGTTGAAATTAAAAGTTAAGTCTAAAGGACTATCTTTAGTGATTTGATCTTTAGAAAGCCACTCACTAGCTAATTTAAGATCAGTTAGATTTTCGACTGGTAAATCCTCTTCGCTTTCTCCCGTACTAGAAACTGTAACATTTGAAATGGCATAATCCATCTGATCACGCTTTGTATGGGTGCCAAAGTATTCTGACCAATCAGATACTTTATTACCGAACTTATTTCTAATTCTGAAGCGGTAGCGTGTATTAGGTTCAAGCTCATGGAAAGTAAAAGTATTACCGTCAATATTAGTATGAACAATTCCGTTAACTTCGATATCGGCCATTATATTTTTATCTGCGAAATTAGTTGGATTAGTCCAGGTAATAGTAATGCTCTTTGAAGTTAAGCGGTCAGTTAAAATTGCTGCACTTCTTGGAGAAGCCATTGCTGAGTCAATAATAGCATGTTGTTCTACTTCGCTACCATAACTAAAGTTTTCAATCATCAGTTCGAACTTATTATCATGAATATCAACAGCAGGCATCTTCACTCTAAGAGCTGGTTGCAGTTGACCAGTAAAGTAACCAAATTCTTTGCATGGCATATAGTCTTGTTGGTAGAAGATACCTTCTTCAGCTTTGTTAAAGCTATCAAGATCGTTATATTCAGTTAGTGGAACAAATTGATCGTTTAGTTTAAGAGAAACTTTACCAGGATAACGATCAGACATAATAGTTAAATTAGTAATTTGTTTCTCTTCAAGACCAGTGTAGCTGCCTTCAGTTGGGTAGACTGTAATATGAAGATTTGATCCGCTAACAGAGCTAGTGATTTGTGTGGTAGCTGCATGACCCTTTTCATAATCATTAGTTTGATTGTCATCTTCATATAAAATAGCTGAGCTTTTACTTTGTGGGTAAACAAGGGCACTTCTTAATGACTCTTGTAAAATTGCACCGCCGCGTACATATACAGGAAGATGCCAGAGTGGGTAATGCAACTTATCGTAAATTCGACCACCAATTAGTTTTTTACCAGTGAAGAGGTCAATCCACATTGTTCGATGATCAGGTAAGTAGAGGTTATCCTTTAGGGAAGCGCCACTTGGATCTTCTCGCCCGTTAGTGATTGGAGCGATTAGTAGGTTATTTCCTAGCATAAATTCATGTTTAACTTGGTTAGTATAGTTAACTCGTTCATGAGGGAAAGCTAAGAAGAGTGGTCTAACAATTGGCATTCCATCTTGGGCCGCGCGCGTAAGAGTATAGAGATATGGAGTGATTTTTTCTCTAAGTTTAAGATAGGCGCGAGTAATTCTAGTCATTTTTGCATTAAATGCAAATGGTGTTTTTTGGATATTACCATAATTATCAATTGAATAAAGAAGTGGAGTAAAGACTTTCCATTGTAAGTCACGGATATTTACTTGTGCATTACCGCCGCCTTCTTTTCCATCAATAGCACTTCCTACATTTGGCTGCCCAGAAAGAGACATACTTAAAAAGCTAGCAATTTCAGTAGCAATTTGTTCCCATTCACCACCAACACCTTCATTTGCAGTAGTAGCCAAAGTTTGAATAGCACTCCAGCCATTACTTGCCATTGCCCAAGGACGATTGGTTTGATTTTTATCAATTAGAGGTTCACTAGCGATAGCAAAGTCCTGCATTATTTTTTCATTAGGAAAATTAGCAGGATCAGTCTTGAACTTTAAAAAATTAGCTGGCGCATCAGTAGGCAAGGATCCATAGAATCCTATTTTTACATTTTGATCTTTTGCAAAATCAACTAAATTATTCATTTCATCTTCGTTTAAGTCTTGTTTGCTTTCATAGTTAGGAACAAACCAACTAAGTGGAAGATGATATGAATTGTACCTTTCAATCATTGCCCGAGCAGAAAATTGGTACTGTTCTTCTCCATTAAGAGAGGACTTGGCCACAATATCATCATTGCTATGCGCAATTTTATAAGTATTGCCGTCTTCAAATTTAATTGCACTATTTTCTTGAGGTTTAGCTGCTGTCCAACAAGTATCAAGGTAGTTACCAAGATAACCCAGACCGAGTGCATATTTTGGCAAGAAAAGAGGAGACCCCGTAATTTTATAGTACTGACGCAATATTTCCGCTGGAGAATCTCCTAAAAGATAGAAATTATCAAAAATAGGAGTTTGATGGGTAATAACTGCTGTAGTCCCGTCATCACTCTTAAAGTTGTAGATACCATCTTTCCATGTGTTTCTCAACTCTGCAAAACCAGCATTTGACCAGAAAAATCCTTCTGGACAAGCAACAGCACCGGGACCAGTTAAATTAGTATTTTTAATCTCGATAATTTTTCCTTTGTGGCTGAAGCTTCCATTTTGCATCCCGCCACCGTAGTAGAATTCGTTTTTGTTCTGACGTAAGAATTCGCTAGAATAATCGCTCCCCAGTTCAATTGGACTACTTTGCATCATGCGGTAGCGATGTAGTTGATCATCGAAAATACTGAAGATAGCTGGATTCTTTTGTAAGCGAAGTGAAAACTGACCGCTTTTAATGGTGAAAGTCTCATCGGTTACTAAAAGCTGAGAATCTTCAAATGGACGCAAACTAAAGTTACTTGCTGCGATAGTTAATGATGGAGTTAAAGGCTTAAATTCTGCTGCTGGATCAACGATTAAACGAAAGATACCTTTAGCAATAATGTATAGACGCGCTCTTGTTCCATCTGCAAATTGCAAATCATAGTAGCGAGTACCCTTAGCCACGTGGACTAAACGACTTAAATGTTGAGGTTGTTGTTTGTTAGTAATTTCAGACATAGTTAGTTTTCTTCTTTAAATTAAATTTTTCATTTACGTATAGTTCATATTATAACGAAAAAATGAGTTTCGTGTTTTTTTAGATTTGACATAAAGCGCTTTCTGGAATATTCTGTAGAAGGTGGTACTAACCAGTTAAAGATTGGATGGGGTTAGAAGATGAAAAAACCACTTTATCAGCAAGTTATTTCAGATCTCGAAAAGAAAATTAAGACTGAAATGAAGCCAAATGATCGATTACCGAGTGAACGACAACTTTTGAAAGAGTATGGTGTTAGTCGAAATACGATTCGATTAGCATTAAATGATTTAGAAGAGCGCGGCATTATTTATCGATTGCATGGGAAAGGTACATTTGTTTCGACAATTTATCTAGATCAAACCAACTTGGGAAGTATGTATTCTTTTAGTGAGCAAATGTCTGAAGCAGGTCACAAGCCAACAACACAAAACCGCACATTAGAACTTGTGACACCTGAAGAAGACGTTGCAAATCAGCTTAATTTAAAAACTGGTGAGAAGGCATACAAATTAGTTAGGTTACGTCTAGCTGATGGAGTACCACTAATGTATGGAGAAACTTATTTACCTGAAAAAATTTTCCCTGATCTAAAAATGTCCGACCTAGAGGAGAACTTATATACAGTGATGAAGCAAAAATATAATGAACAAAGTATTCTTGCTTTTGAAGATGTACAAGCAGTTAACTTGGACGAAAAAGACAGCAAAATCTTGGGTGTTAAGCCTGGGGATGCAAGTTTGAAGATTTTTAGACGGGCAATCAATGATAAAAATGTCCCGATCGAGTTCACTATTTCTCTTGCTAGAGGAGATAGATTCATATATCGATCACGTCAATACAATCATTTAGTTTAATTATTGAAAGGAATAGGCTCATGTTTACTAAAACCGATGCAGAACTAAAAAAGATGGGTGCAGATATTACTACTAGAGAAATTCAACAACAGTCTTCTTTATGGAAAGAAACTTTTAAGATATATAAAGAAAAGAAAACAGAAATCGATGATTTTTTAGCTAAAATTACTAAAAAATTCGATAAGGTAAAAGTGATTTTTACTGGTGCAGGAACTAGCGCTTA
Organism: uncultured Lactobacillus sp.; assembly: GCA_945980025.1. GTDB lineage: Bacteria > Bacillota > Bacilli > Lactobacillales > Lactobacillaceae > Lactobacillus. The sequence goes on along the minus strand of CAMFQH010000056.1, from coordinate 989 downwards.
CGTAGGCAATACAGTAATGCCTTATTTGAGAAAGCATGGAGACCGTACTAAATACGACTTTGAAGCAATTGATACAACTAAAATTGTTTCAACACCGGAAGATTATCTTGAAGCAGATACACCAACAATTTTGGTCTCTTTTGCTCGTAGCGGTAATTCTCCTGAGTCAGTTGCAACTGTTGAACTTGCTAAGCAATTAGTTACTAATTTATATCAAATTGCTATTACCTGTGCTCCAGAAGGGCATCTGGCTCAAGACTTAAAGGATGATCCAAATGGTTTAGTTCTTTTAATGCCTGCTAAGTCATTAGACCAAGGTTTTGCAATGACTGGTTCGTTTTCATGCATGAGTTTAGCTACTTTATTAGTTTTTGACACTAGAAGTGATGCTGAAAAAGAAGCAATTGTTAATGAAATTGCTGAAATGGGTCAAAGTGTAATTGACCGTGAAGATGAAATTCAAAAGCTAGTTGATATTGATTTTGATCGAATTACTTATATTGGTAGTGGTGCTTTAGGTGGATTAGCTGAAGAAGCACGACTTAAAATTTTGGAATTAACCGCTGGAAAAGTAGCAGCCTTATTTGATACTTCGATGGGATTGAGACATGGTCCTAAGTCGTTTTTAGATAAGAAGACGATTGTTTTTGATTTTGTTTCTAACAACACTTATACCAGAAAATATGATTTGGATATTTTAGATGAGATTAAGGCCGATCAAATTGTTCCTTTAGTAATGGGAGTAGGTCAGCTTAAAAAGGGTCAAGATTTTGATGGGAAATTCTTTGCCTTTGCTGGAAAAGAAGTTCCTGATGCATATTTAGCCTTACCTGATATTATGTTTGGACAAACAATTGCATTGCTTACTTCAATCAAAGTAGGAAATACCCCAGATACTCCATCCCCAACAGGCACTGTTAACCGTGTGGTTAAGGGAGTAACAATTCACAAATTCATCAAATAAAATTCAAATTTTGAAAACAGTTTCA
>CAMFQH010000055.1:0-8606 GCA_945980025.1 uncultured Lactobacillus sp. | reverse complement strand
ATGACAAAGAAATGCTGGAACTTGCTGGCTATAGCTACGCTATGGAAAATGCTGATCCAGAGATTAAGAAGATCGCTAAATATGAAGCTCCTTCTAATAACGACGATGGCGTTTTGGAAGTGCTAGATAGTTACTTGAATAAATAAAAAAAGTTGAGCGAAAAACTCAACTTTTTTTGCCCTATTATTTATTAACTTCTTCAGCCATTTCTTTATCCTTTTTGGTGTAATACTTTCGAGCTTCATCAATCAAAGGCCTTACTGGGATAATTCGAACATATCCTTTTAAAATTGGTACTTTGACTACTAAATCTGGATATTTTTCTTCAAAATAACTACCAAATTCATTAAAGTCATCATATTTATCTAAATCATCAACGTCTTTAAAAGTAATCCATTTTGTTTTACCATCTTCACCTTTAATTGGCGCCTTTTCTGTTAAATTCGGACGCCCAATCGTAGAATCAGCTAAATGAAGTGAAGTACAACTCTCGTAATCTGTCCCTAACATGACAACTTTTCCATCAAGATTGTACAAATCTGCTACGGGACTATTTAGGCCAAAGGGATAATCATAACTATCTCGTACACGTGCTATTTTATCTGCATCTTTACCCCAGGCACACATTGAATAAAGTGGATGATTGGATCTCTTTACATCTTTGCTGGTTCTAAAGTATTCAGGTGTTTTACCGATATAGTGGATAGGTGTCGTTTCTTTATCAAAAGCCGGCATATTCTCCATAATCTCTTTTCGTGCTTCAGAAGTTGCTGGTGGATCTTCCCAATCAATTGGATCACCAATATCAGCTGTTTGAGCAGCCATAATAATATTCCCTTGATTTACAACTTCTTTTAAAACCCTTACTACACTCTGTTCACCACCCGGAATATAACCAAATGCGCTAAGAGATGTATGAACTTCAATACTATCTGTAGGTTTAAGATATTTTTCAAGGATATTTTTCAGCTTTTTAGCTGGCATAACTGTTTTAATTATTTTTTCTTGATATGGCATTTTTGATTTTCCTTTTTACAAATAAATAAAATCCTTTCGGTATGATCTTTACTATAAACTTTATCTGAATATCCATCCTTTAAACACACAATCTCAAAGCCTACATTCTGTAAGACATCTACTATTTGTGAAATTGGATAAATATAATTATATATTGTCGAATCATAGCGAACATAATCATTGCTTTTATTTTTTCTGTATGCTCCTTGAAACCTTGTGTACCCCATTTTATGCACATCGTCATAAAAGCCTTCCCTTACTGAAAGATAATCTTTAGTACTTAAAGTGATATAGTTACAGTTAGCTCTAGCTCCTAATTCAGTATTCATGTCAAATATAAAAAGACCATTTAGTTTCAAAGATGAATATACATTGTAAAAGAAATTTTCTATATCTTTTATACTACTTAAATGATTAACTGCATCTGCTGTTGATACTGCTAAATTAAAACAATTTTTAAACTCTCTTTCTTCAAGAGTTACATCTTTAGTAAAAAGTTTTGTTTTTGTTAACTGTAGTTTAGCAACATTTAACATGTCATCAGACAAATCGATACCTGTTGTTGTCCAATTCTCTTTTTCAAAGATCTTCAATAAATTTCCAGTGCCGCACATATAATCAACAACACTATTACCTTTTATATTTTTCCTAGCATAATTTAAAATATATTTTCCGTATTCTCTTGCTTGTTCAGTTAATACATAATTATAAAAAGAAGCAAAATTTTTGTTGTATACTTCCTTATCGGTTAAATTTTGTTCCATCACTTTTTTCTCCCTTAAAATAATATTCATTTGGAAAAGAATATCCATGTAATGATCTTTGTGTTGTCGTATAGTAAGCCCCTACTAATCCAAAAATCATTCTTTCCCCTATAGCAACTGATGTGGTATCCACGTTATCTGTGAAAACATCACCACCCCAATTAGTATTTCCTATTATATTGTTATTTCCTTTAGGCAAATGTGGGGTCATTAATTTAGGAACATACCACGAAGATAAATTAAATGCCGAATTATTTAATATAATGTTCCCATCATTTATGTCTATAACTTTAGATATCAGAAATCCTATTGAACTAGACAGCAACTGTCCTGGTTCAATTATCACAGTAGCATTAGGAAATAATTCTTTTATTCTATTGAGTAAATTCAGTACTTTTTTATCTTCGTGTTTTAACACTTTTAAAGCTAAAATACCGCCTCCTAAATTTACTTTTTCAATTTGGACTCTATTACGTAATAACTTACTAATTACAGTTAACTGCATATTAATTCGGTCAATAGAATCAGCATGAAAATGTAATCTAACAATATCTTTTAAATATTTACTTTTTTTCAAGTCATTTATTGTTATTCCAAAAAAAGAATTGCCTTTTAATCTAACTCCAACTTTTATATCTGAATGGATCTGTTTCAAACCATTTATCTGGTTTACAGTAGAACAATCAAACTGCGCGATATTAAAATTAATTTTTTCTAAATCTGACTTTATAAATCCATCGCCTACCAAATAAATACTTTTCATTCCGCTTTTCTTCGCTTGATAATACTCATAAATAGAGGCACAATCAAAACCATGTATCCCTGCTTCTTCTATAGTTTGTAAGACAGGAAGATTCATATTTGCCTTAACTGAATATAATATCTGTATTTTATTTTTTTCTGCCATTTCTAAGTAATACTTTGTAATTCTTTTTAAAAGTCGTAAATTATAAACTATCGAATTATCTTGAGTCTTACTTATGTACGATTCAAATTGTTTATTATATAATTCAGTCTTAAAAATTTGATGTAAATTTTCCATGATCTACTCTTTCACTCTTATCAAAACAAATTCTTTTTATTTCTAATAATTATCAATATGATCAAACCACTAAAAATACTCAAAATTAATATATTAACGAACGCTGATACATATTGTACAGAAGATGAAAAAATGAAAGTAGACAATGGTGGAGTAATTGCTAATAAAGTATCAATCACTCCATTTACACTACCTATTTTTGCTTCTGGTACATTTTTGATAACTCCGCCAAATAGAAGTGGAATAGTAGCACCGATAAAAAAGGAAGCCAAAAATAAAGTTAGCATTAATATATAGATATTTCTGGTAAAAATGCTTAAACAGAAAGTCAAAGAAAATATACTTCCCACCATAACCGAATTAATTAGTGCTTTCTTGCCTTTAAACAGTCTTAAACCAAAAGTTGGACCTAAAATACTAGCCAACGAATCTATTGCTGTTAATAGCGATACTGACATTGAATAATTCACAGGTGTATATATTTCTTTATTAGCCAATAAAATATACGCTATCGGTAAAATAGGAGCTAGTACAATATTTATATTAGACAATAGAATTACAATAAATCGTACTTTAGGGTTGTTTTTTAAGAACTTAACCCCCTCTAAGGCACCACTTTTTTTATCTTCTTCATTTTCATGTATTTCATCTTGGACAATAATGTTTCCAATTAGTGCCAATGCGACAGCTGCGCAACCAAACGTAGCAGCATTAATAAAACTCATAAAAATATAGTGATTATTGAGCAATGTTAAAAGAATACCGCCCAAGAATTTACCACCAATTGAAAAAGATTGTGCTATGGCACTTAACCAACCATATTTTTTTTCGTAAGATATTTTAGGTGACAATTTCTTTAGAATTATAGGCTCTATTTCTTGCGTAATTATTCCCAGGGTATCTGAAATGAAATTTATAATTAAACAAAAGCTAAACAACATCCATTTTTGAAATTTAAAAAATAATAGACCGTTTATAATATATAAAACGCATTGTATTATATTTACACTCATCGATACTCTAGTTTTATTACGTAATTTATCCGCAAGCGGGCCTATTATTATGGAAAATACTGGTGGAATAAACTCTAATGTTGTAACCAAAGAAATTGCCAATGAAGAATTAGCTAATTGACTTGCATACGTAATTAGAGCGACATAATAAAATACATCACCAATTTCAGATAAAGCATCAGCCGTAAACAGCTGATATAATTTCTGATTACTTTGCATATTTTTCACAGATCTTATTCTCCAAATATTGTAATAATATATTATTGCTTTTACCTAAAAAAGCTCCTGGTGCTAATCGAAGATACGGTTGCTTTTTTCTATCGTCTATTATTTCTAAGCGTGTATGTCTAAAGCCAAAACTGGTTCCATATGGCAAATACCCACCTTTATCATTTACTTCTTTTACTAAATCATCTACCCAATTTACTAATTTAAAATTTGGACATGTAGGAATTAAGAAAATAAATGGGAGTCCGAATTTAAATTTTACTTTAAAATACTTATTTTTCTTCTGACTTATAATTTCAAATAATTTACTAGTATTGCTTTTGATTTTTTGTTTATATAACACCTTGTCTTTTGCTGTTAAAATAGGAGCTATCAATCGTAAATATGAATTATAATCTATCGATAACCCAGATACTGCTCTGTAATTCTTTAGCATATTAACTATGAACTCTATATGTTTACTAGAAAGATTGCTATATACTTCAACAATACCTAGATTTGCCAATTCTAATCCAAATTGATCTAACTTTAATCCTGATCTCACTTTAAAGACAATGAGATTCTTGTTTATATTTAATAAGCTCTTTATTTTTTGCTTGTTTTCCAGTTCTAACGTAGAATCGATAATTAATATAAATACTTCTTTCTTGCTATTTAAGATCCCTGTTTTAATTTCATTAATGCTTAAATCTTGTCTTTCAGTAGAACATACTGGCATTTCTACTAAATGCAAATTAGAGTCTGCAAAGGCATTTAAATATGCATCCTTATTTTCAAACATTTTATTTTTTATAGTTATTTCTTTTAATAAGGAATATGTTTCAAAATATGCAGAATATGCGTAAACAGGAACATTTATTATTTTTTGGCAAATAGTGATTACAGCATTCAAAGCAGCCATACCTGAATTAAAGCAAATACAGTTTTCCATTAACTTTGAATTTTTAAATTGTTTTTCTATTTTATCCAAAGGCAACGATCTAGTGTAATTTGTATCTGCCGACATATTTAATCCATATGAATCGTTATCAATAGATTTATATCCCCAAAATTTCGGATTCTTTATAGATTTTTTTATTATTTCGTTCCTTATTTGTGTTTCAAATTGATGAATGAATTTATCTGTACTATAAGTAATCAAAGAATCTCGTATTTTTTTATTCCAATCCTTTATTACAGCAGTGTTTACACCGATATTCATCGCGATATTGTTTAATTGATTAATTTCATTATCAATATTTTCTTTTAAGTCATTTAGATACATTTATTTTTATTCTCCCAAATTCGTCATAGAGATAATGATCAAAAGTATTTTTTTGCCAGAAGATATTTCTACTGAATAAAAGTGGTAAGTAATGTTTACTTTTTCTTAAATCGTATTTTTGGCCTATATCATTTAATGCATAGATATCTTTTAAGAGGTTAAACTTATTATCAATTTCAAGATCTGGTAATACACCTAATAATATGGAATATTTTGAAAAAAATGATGGTGCCAATATTTCTAATTTTCCATCTATTTTTTTATTCATCAATGTACTTTCTTCTATATATCCCAAATCCCGTAATTGTAAATTAATATATGGACTCACTTCTCTTTGTATAACCAAACAAATCTCTTTATTAGGAAAATAATTCTGATATCCCAATATGTATCGCTTCTTATTCGACATATTCTTGAAATTATTCGAAGGCAAAATTAGCGCATTGGTTTTATCTATATCCTTAACAAATGCACTCGTAAAATCAAACTGTTGAGCAAAGTGTTGATTTATCTCATACAGAATTTTCGATTTTACTAAGTTGATTACATTGATTAATTCAATACTTTTACTATGGATAGTGAATATATTATTTCCTGGTAGATTACAAAAATTATATCCCTCTATTTTCAACTTTTTGTCTGTCCACCTTCCATTAGATGGCCATGTAGCATCAATGGAAATTGTCTTTAACAGGCGAATTCTGTCATCACAATTTCTGTTTAAAATAAATTTTATTTTTTTACTCTGATTATTCAAATTATTAAACAACCATGGGGCTTGTAAGATCTTACATATCAGAGGTGCATAAAATCTTGTAGTTATTTTTAATTCATATTGACTAATACGTTGTATTCCACTAATTGGAAATAAAAATCGGCCTACAATTTTATCACGCATTTTGGCCAATATAGCTGTTTTTACTTCAGCGCTTGATACAATTGTGCCTTTCTTCAAAATAATATATATATTATTTTGTGATATTTTAAAATCACAATTCACTCCGTCGCTCAAATGAAAACAATTAAGGTTATCAATAATTAATGTAGAATATGTAATTTTATTTAAAAAGCCACTATTGTATAAACTATTATCAATCTCTAAAACTAGCTTATTTTTCATTATTACGTCCAAATTTATATATTTTAAGATTGTTAAAATCTATAGCAATTGTGTTATTCTGTTCAGCCCATCGTTTTCCGTCAATTAAAGTCATAACTATATCATTGGCCATTAATGCTGCTACACAACCATTAGTAGGACCAAATGAACCGTATGTTACCTCTCTTTTATGTAAGATCTTAGGATTGGACTTATTCTTCTTTACGATATGATCAGAAAATGAATAATTACCAAAATCCGGTCCAACTCCGCCACCGATAACAGGTATATTTAATTCTTTTCCCACTTTGTGAGCTTCATGCAAAATTTTATCTTGTGGTTTATCTGCTGCACATACGATAATAGATGGTTGGAAGTTTTTAACTATTGATTGGAATTGATCAGAAGAATATATTTTTCCTTTAAATGTTTCTACATTCACTGCTCCTAATACATGCTCATAAACATATTTTTTACATATATCAATTTTATTTTTACCAATATCATTACGTGAATATATAAATTGTCTATTTAAGTTTGATTCCTCAACTTGATCATAATCTATTAAAAAATAGTTTTTTATTCCCATTCCACATAAATATTGAAGAATTAATGAACCTATACCCCCTAATCCTAATATGCACACTCTTCTCTCTTTTAATAAAGAAAGTCTTTGATCAGCGTTGTGAAATTGATTTTCAAAATAATATACAGTTCTAGGATTATTAGAGACTGAATAGTTATCATCATGAATTAAATGGTTATTAAGTAAAACTTTAAACACATCACTTTGAACTAAACTACTTTCTTTAGATACTCCTGTTCCGCATAAATTTTTTATCACTTTACAGTTTTCACGTGTTTTTAAAATACTAAGCACATTTCTGTATGAAATTTGAAATTTATCTTTTAATTCTAAAACTTCAACATAATCAGCTATTTTATACATAATAATTATTTCCTTAAAAAATTAAGTACTGTTAAAAATCGTAATACAACGTTTATTAACAGTACTTAATTGATTGATCTATACTCTTTTTAGAAGAATAACTTTTCTATTTTTTAACGAAAAGTTCTGTTAGTTGCAACTACGTCAGCAAATGCTTCTTCAAAATCAAGTAATTCTACATCGATTGAATTATTTTCATTACTCATTCTATTTCACCCCCCCTTAAGATATATAAGTGTATCTAGTACTCGTTAAGACAAACACTATTTTAATGTTTCTTCGTATGAGCTTAATATTAATTCATTAAGGCAAAACAGGTAATGTTTCAAAAATCATCACAACTACTCCTTTCATGAATTAACTATACTGTATTTTATATTTTATTTTTGTTCTATAAAATTATTTCGATATATCGAAATTGAGATGACTAGCCAAAAATGTATACCCACATCTTTCAAGCAATTCCTTCAATTCTGCCATATGTTTTTGATCACCATTTAAGTAATCTGCATAATATTGACCTACCATTTTCTTTAGTCCATAAATATCATTAGCTGGAAGGCTTTTTATTAAATCAAGTGATTCTTGAACATACGCATCTGTTTTATAAACGAAAATTGCATTAAACACATAATTTACACAGATAGTAGAAATACGACGCCGTACATCATCTGAGAATTTATTAATATCTGCATATTCTTTAATTACTTGTTTCATTCGTCGTTTTAAAACGGTTGAATTCATTCTCGGCATAGAATTTCCAAATAATCTCAAAGCTTCTTTATTTTTAACCCAATCATTTGATCTGTATAAATAATTACTAATTTTATCTATTGTATTTTGATCTAATGATGCCATATGATCTTTCAATTCAACTGCTATTAAAATAGCCCTATATTTCAAACTTAATGAAGCTTCTGAGTTCATAAGTATCTTTTTTCTTAACTCATCTGCCCTTTTTGCATCTCCATCGTTAAAAGTCCGCGATAATTCTAAAGACAGTTTTTTAATTGAAGTTGAATTTTCTGGCAAATTTTTAAAAAAATCTCTTACATTTACATTATTACTTTCAAGAAGCTGAATAAGTTGCTCACTACCTATATCTGCTTTTTTACTGTTTTTTATAACCCCGTTTTCAATTTCAGAGTACCGAGACACAGAGATATGAATATCTCTTATCCACTCACGTTGCGTTTTATTTTGCGCTAATCTCTCATTTTTTAATGCTTG
>CAMFQH010000054.1:0-8682 GCA_945980025.1 uncultured Lactobacillus sp. | reverse complement strand
GAAAACAAAATTATTAACAACAATAATGTTCCACCAATCATATTCAAGAGTAATTCTAAAGGATAATCTGTCTCAAATATAAATTAGAAGCTTAGACTAAATAATCTTATCTCTAATTCTTGTTAACCTCATTTATGATAATAATTTCTATATGTAACTAGCAAAAAGTTAAAACATTTTGCTAGTTTTTTATTTGCTGTTATAATAGGGATTATAAGTAGCAATAACATGGTAGCAAAAACTGGGTGAATAAAATGACACAATATGGATACGCAAGAGTTTCAACAATAAAACAAGACCTTCAAGAACAAATCGACGAAATAAAATCCAAAGGTGTTACTGAAAATCATATTTTTGCCGAGAAAATAACAGGTACCAAGACTAATCGTCCTGCGTGGTTAAAGCTAGTTAGTACCGTTCAAGCCGGTGACGAGATTATCGTAACTAAGCTTGATAGGTTGGGAAGGTCTTTACAGATTATTTTGCAAGAAATTGACCAACTTACAGCTAAAGAAGTAACAGTAACTGTAGGAAATATGTCTTTTGACCGCACAACCCCACAAGGAAAACTTATGCTCAATATTATGGGGAGCTTTGCTGAATTTGAGCGCGACATGATTGTTTCACGCATGCAAGGCGGACGAGCATACAAACGCAAGACGGACCCTCAATATAAAGAAGGTCGAAAGCGTAAGCTCACACCCGAAATGGTGAAGGCAATGCGTACTTACTATAGAACACATACTCAAGTTCAAACGGCCGAGGCCTTTGGAATCTCAGCACGTACCGTAGGTAACTATATGAGTAAACCAATTAACTAAGGATTTCTTTTTTTCTTTTTTCACATTGACGCCACCATGGCCGATGTGCCATAATATTGGATTTTGTGATGTAGCTTCAAATCCTGATATATCAATGTTTTTTTTAAATCTTAATGTGCTGCAGCAAACAAATGTTCGCGGTAGAATATCTTTTTCAGTTTAGTTGTGTATGTCATCTCTTCTTGATAAAATATATATAACAAATCGAGGAGATAGCATCAAATCGGGCGTTAAAAAGCCATGCAAGCCCAAGCAACGGTTACCGGTGGAAGGTAGCCGAAACAGTAGTAATCATAGTAAGATTATGGGGCTTGCCAATCGTCCCGCGTTTTAAAAAGAGTAGTTTTGGCTAAATTGCTTAACAACCGTCTCTAACCATACCAGGTGGAGCGCGCTAAAAATAGCCATGTAGGCCCAAGCAACGGTTACCGGTGGAAGGTAGCCGAAACAGTAGTAATCACAGTAAGATTATGGGGCTTACTACTTCATCCTACGCATAAAAGTGACTGTCCGGCAGGGCGTCATTACAGCAGACCCTAACCTAAAATTAGGTGGGACGCGTTAAAATTCAGCTAACGCTAATTAAAAGTAAATTTTTGGCACAGATTTACCAAATTTTAGAAAACAAACTTACTCACGTAAGTCTTTTCTAGTTTGGTAAACCCGTGTCTTTTTATTTTTTGCACAATTGCCTTAAGAAAAGCCTCCTGTGAGTAAGTTTCACAGGAGGCTTTTTGCAATATGCAATATATTACTCGCAATTATAAGGTAACTACATATCCAGAAAAGATTCAGTCAAACCCTAACTATAAAATTTTTGAAGATAGTAATCTCAATGACTACCTTTATATGTCAGATGATTCAGAGTGGGTTAGTCCTTTTACTGATGTAAATCATATTCGTAAACAATCAGATATCATTAGTCACCAATATGTCTTAAAATACAGCACTTATCCAGCCATGGGATACATCATCATGCGTTCCCCTCAAGACCCATCATTCTGTTTCTGGGACATTATTACTGTAATTCGTCAGTACCTGAATGATGTGGGGTATACATCACGATATTCAGATAAGGAGTTAAACAAGCTCTGTAAAGAGCTTAATCCAACCGCAAAGCAAAAATCAAATTGGACTCGTCAACGTCGAATTCCTCCTGTCATTATGGCCACATACTTTGGTGGTGTTGATATTAGTGCATACGCTGATTGGTATAAGTATCTTGATGGTAAAAATATCAGCAAAAATAAAACAAGTGCAATGATTGCCTTATACAAGGACGTTTTCTTTACGTCTCAGCTAACACTAGCTATTACTAGTAACGACCGCAAACGAAAAGTTCCACTTCGCCTTCAATACAGAGACACCATGGCACTAGCCCCCCAGGGAGGTCTTCGTAAGCTAGGTAGTATTGTAAAACAACCCAAGCTTAGCACCCCTACATGGGATAAGGAAGATAACGCTAAAGGCTTAATTAGTGATAGTGAATATAATTCTTTCGTCAATCGCGGCGGTTACTACAAAACGCATATGCGAGAACTTTTGCGTAATCGTCCTGATGATTATGCTGCGTATGCACTGGGTGATAGCGAAATCACCTTAAAATACCTTGGGTTCTTCTTAAATCAAGAAAAAAAGGTGTTCCAGAAAGGCCTAATCAGTAATTTGCACATTCCAGCGACACTAACATCACTTTCTGACGAAATTGCTGACCATTACGCTAACCAGCCATACTATCCAAACCAGGCTAAGGATACATTAAATGAACTATTTGCTAATGATGACTTAGACTTGTACTTACGCCCTGAAAAATTTGGTCAATCAGCTCCAAAGTTTGCGAACGAATGGAATAAAATACTTAACTTTGCAGTCAACCTTGATAAGGCCAAAAGTCCAGACGATTTTCTAGCACGAGTTAATCTTCAAAAACGTTTGATTACTAAGTTGGAAAGTTTTTGCGCAAAAGGAACCATTACCTGGCAGTTAACTAAGGATGGCATGGCCTATCGTTCGCTGTCACGGTCTTTTCCTTCACTTATTAATTTCAATAAGCTTTATGAGCTTAATCCTGGTCTTAACCCACTGGACTTTTTAGAAGTTGATCCTCCGAAAATTACGCCTTACCATCCTGATTTTAGTAGTTTGCCGGAAAATTTAGTTAAACAATACTCACATCTGTCTTATCACTTGCGACGTAACAAGCACAATGAATTACCTAACCTATCCGATATTCTCACTTATCTTTGGGATAAGTCTGTTTTCGCCAACTACCATGAAGAATGCAATCAAGAAATCCGTATAATAAAAGCCACCCCCGTGTATTGGCTAGATAAGCTTATGGACTATCGTTACAGTCGACGCGGTTACTTCTTCTTAGAACCAGAAACTGCGAAAGCTAAACACGAAGCAAAAGCGCACGACCTCATTTCCGTTCAACCAGACCATGCTTATAATCAGGGATTTAAGATGGCATGTCTTGCATACATCGGTGGTATGAACCTTTGCTACAACCCTGGTATTTTAAAATTTAAGTATACTTACGATATCGATCTTAAGAGCAGTTACGTCAACGCAGGGCACTTAATTCCTGACTTTCGTCTCGATGTCGAACCTATTGTCGATGCTACTAATCTCTCGCTTCAAGAATTTTATCAACAAATTCGTCCAAAAATGGTAAATGGAATTTTTACCATTGGTGTGTGTGATGTTGATTATAGTCTTCCTGAGACTATCAAACGAGTGCCTGTCGGGGTTAAACAAGCTAAGAAAGGCGCTACACCGCGATACGTGCTTTCACATAACAGAGCATGTCTAACTCTCACTGATGTAATGAACCTAATTGGTCATCACGCAGACGTTTACTTTCATCGTATTATTATCCCACAGCAAAAGAAGCTGAATGGGGATTTCGACAATTTAGCTCCAGTCGGTAAAATGCAGGATTGGACGCTTACACAACGCAATCTAGCCAAGAAAAAGTATGGTAGTTCTTCTGCTGAACAGGAATTTTTCAAACTTCTGGGAAACGGAGGGTATGGCAAGACAGGTCAGGGGCTTAGCGAAAAAACTAGCCGAGATTTTGCTGATAATCAAACTTATTTTGTTCCTTTTAGTCGTTCAACCAACCCCTTTACAGCATCACAATATACCTCTATAGCTCGCTATCAAGTGAACTTTCTCATGGACCTTATTAATGATTTAGTTCCCGGCTCACTTATCCCTTCCGTTACAACTGACGGCTTTATCTTTTGTACTAATACTAAGCTAGATACAAAACAATTGCTCAATAGACTTCGGGCAACAGCTCCCAAACAGTGGGTAACTGTTAACGATAGATACTTTAATGGTAAATTTTTTGAACTCAAATCAAAACTTCCAGGCGATAGCAGTCCATGTTCTGTAGATAGTCCTTTGATTAACATACGCACACGCTTCAATTTTAGCTTAGACGGACGAATTCTCGCTTTGACCGGCGTTTTAGGCGTTTCTTATCATTCTATTTATCAGAATCTTATTCATGACAATATCACACTAGATATATCAAGCCATAGACTAGCAAGCCTGGTAGATATGAAACATAGAACTGATTATAAACATTTGCTCAACGAGTGGACTCAACCGGTAAAGCTATCTTTAGGTTATGACGATACATATCGACTAACTAAGTTCCATGATAATGGCGATGGGTATGGTTGGTATGAGTCAAGACCGTTTAAAACAGTCGATGAAGCTGAAATCTTCAAAACTGAAATGAAACCACTTCGGTCACTATTCCCACTATTCAACTCCACATATGCTCATACCTGGCTTAACTTCAACAACAACATTATTAGTTTTGGTAATTCAAAGCATATTGCCTGGATGCAAGATGACGTTCAGACATCGCTCAGAGCAAAAAATTATAACGACCTTGTTGAAAGGTATAACGATAAGTATATTCCGCAAGTTTTACTACGATACCTACACCAACATCAAAACGAACTTGATATCAATCGTATATATAGCGATATCTTTGATAGTCATTACGCAACTATCAGCGGATTTAAGCAAGCTATTAAGCGTGCTGATGGTTTTGTTAACAGACTAGTCGCTATCCAGCAAGGTTGGAAAGAAGAATTTGAACAATATAAAATCGGAGGTCAAACAAATGAATAATTTTAATTATTACGATGAGCTAGCTGTCGACCGTTCATTTGAACTTGAAGAGCTTTCTGATTTACTTCGATTAGAAGTTAGTACGGAACCAACCAAGAAAAAAACTTTCAATCAACAGCGTTCCAAACTAAAGACACGGAGGGAAAATAAAAAATGCGACGAAATGTTAAAGAATTAGCTAATGCTGGTGAAATCGTTATGCTAAGTAGTCAACTTCAACTTCTTAATTCTTCCACTAACGATATTAAACAGTCTAAGAAAATCACTTCTCTCATTGCATCACACGAAACTGAAGCCATTAAACTTGTTCATGAAATTATGTGTGGCATTAACTCTATGATTTTGACTAAAAAAATTGATGGTACACACTCAGCCAAAAGCGTGGTGGCTTTTTATAACTCTTTCAATGTTCGTGGGCATATATTAGCTAGGAGATGGCCATCATGGTCATCAATGACTACTCGCTATCTAGATTTTATTCAAAGAAGCCAATTCACAGAACATATTACGGATTTAAATGCTGAATCTCAATTCTTAGACTACCTTAGGTATAAGGATGGTGGCGACTCTGACGACATTCTGCTTTTAATGGCTTATCTCGCATGGCAAAATTCACATAACTAGAAAAAAAGGAAGTGTTTTAATGTTACGCTTCCTTTTTATTATTGAATGCATTCTTTTGAGGTTTAACACTAATAAAATGATTGTCTGATTATCTTCATCATAGGAAAGAGAATTGCTTACTTATTTCACTAAAGTAAGTGACTGTTTGCTTCGTTTTCGTCATTGAAAAATGAAGTTGTTTCCTCGGTTTGCAATTCAAATCGAGTAGCCTTTGGTACTTTGGTCTACACGAAAGTACACAACAAAGCGAGTCTTGATTACAGCAGTTTTCAAACGATGATTTGTTGTCAGTTCAGGGGTGCAGGGGGGAGATGTTAACCCCACCGCCAAGTTGTAAAAGAGCTGTCCTACAGCTCTTTTTAACTACTTGCAACTGTTAATTAGGTAACGTATGATGTCTTTATAGAACATATGTTCGTGCAAATAGTTACATAATTAACACCGACGAGATTTACGATTTAGTCGACGCGAAAGACCAATAGGTCTAGTCGAAAATCGTATAAATTTTGACTCAAAATTTATCAATGAGGAGGTTATTGCATGATGAAGCAGATTAAACGAAACATGATTCAAGTCCGTTTAACAGATAAGCAACTTGAAGAATTTGAAAAGGTAAAGAACAAGCTAAACGCAAAAAACAACGCTGCAGCATTACGGAAATTAATTGAGGATAAGAAATTGACCAGTGAATCAACACAAGGGAACATTACTTCCTTGATTGACGGCTATAACGACTTATCAAACAAGCTTGATGCTCTAATGTGGGACTCGCGAAATATAGCCAATAGTATGAATCAGATTGCTCACTCAACTAACGTTGCTAGGAAAGTTGACCCTGCCAATACAGAAACATGGAACTGGGTTCTGAAACAACTACAATCATTATTTCCACCAATCAAAAAAATGAATTCAATGGTCTCAGAATTAAAGAAACAGATTAAAGAAAGCCGTGATGGTCATGGTAGTACTGATGTCTAATTCATGTAAATCAAGTTACAGGCGACTTACATACATTTTCAATCAACCACCCCATTGTATAGATAAAACTAGTCATCGTGTCCTGTGTTGCAGCGGAAATAACATTAAAATGCTTCATGCCCCCGATGGTTCAATCACCCCGCTTCAAAGCGGAACATATTTAGAAAAGCAATTCCATCAATCATTGAAAAAAGCATTCAATCCCAAAAGGCAGTATCAATGTCAATCAATCATTTTTTCGTTTAGCAATTCTGAATTTGATACAAATAACATCAAAAATCAGTCCGCTCAGGCGCTTCAAATTGTACAAGGATACGTTCATAAGTTTTTCGATGAAGCTCAGAGCGTCTCAGCAGTTCAAGTTGATGGTGTAGGTGGTAAACTACACGTCCATCTCATAATTAATACAGTTAAAACAACTGGAAAAACAATACCAACCAGTAGATTCACCGTTACTAAAATGCGTTCTGATTTTAATCAATATATGAATGATAACTTTGAAAGAATTACAGGAAGACAGTGGCACAATCCAATGGAACATCACCAAGAACGTAAAGACGTGAATAATCTTCAAACTCGTTCAGCATGGCAACAGCAGCTAAAGAAAAACATCAAGTCTATCAAAACTGAAGTGACAAATGTTAAAGACTTCTTAACAAGACTTGCTAAAAATGGAATCACCATTACTGAACGTAGACACGGTCAAAGCTGGACATACCACGGAACTATTAAAACAGCTCACGGTCCAAAGAAAATCAGTGCCAGAGATTTCTACCAAAGAATCGACCCAAAAACTGGTGCCGTCTTACGGACACGAGGTTTAGGTAGAGATTACACCAAAGAAAGCCTAGAACTATATTGGCAAAAGCAAGCACAAAAAGAAGCTCAACCAGAACAAAAATATCATCACCATGGAAAGGAAGTAACAAATCATGACAGAATTAAACAATCAGAAGGCCGAGAACAACTCCAAAAAGTCAAAACTCTCGCAGCCGAAGCACGAGCTACAACTGAACGTCACCGAGAACTCCAACAACTCACACTTCAACAGCTCCGAGCCGCCGAAGCTGAAGAAAAGCGTCAGCAACAATCAATTAAACGACAAGTTGGACAAGTTAATCTCCGACAGTCCAACACAAGATACAATCAGTCAATTAGCGAGCAAGCAAGACTTAGAAAACGTCAAGAGGAGCGTCTCAAAGCAAAACAGCGAACTGCACAGCAATCTAGAAGCAAAGATGACGGCCCAGAACTCTAAACTACTAGACACAGCTATTGACACCCGTAATATTGCCTATTCTGATGGGCTAAAAGATAATCTTCAAGGAGCTAAGCAGCGAATTGACGCACTTCAAAAGCGAATGGACAATTCAACAAGAAGTATGTCTGATATTGCAAAGCAAAATGATGCGATGAACTCAGATTTTAAACAAATAGGACAAACTCTAAATGAAAGCACCAAAGCCATCAACAATAACACTAGTACGCTAGTAAACTTACTAAGGAACGGCTTTTGGGTTCGAACAAAAAACGTTACTGAATCAGTTGCCACCGAATTCCAACGAATTACCGGTAAATCAATCGATTCATTCATTACTGACGCGGTCCATCAAGAACTTCAAAAGAACGTTAAGGAAACCAAACAGGCTAACAACAACGCTCAATTACTTGCTAATGAATGCCGCAAGTCTGTTCAACAAAACATCAGTATCGTCAACGCATTAGCCGGATTTATTAATATTTGGCTAATTGAATTTGCAATCATTCTACTTTCAACTATAGCCACCCCAGGACCTTGGAAATTTTTAACCGTTATCGCAACAACAAGCATTGCCCTTTTATATAATTCTCGCAACAGGAGGAACTAATATGATTCACATTGACATTAATGATGAGAGTATTGATTTTCATGCTTTAATTAAACAAGGAAAAATTAACCAATGGGACTATGAAAGTAGCCAGATTGAACATGAACATAAATTAATGAGGCAAGCTCAACTTCTTCAAGAACGTATTAAACAAGAAACCCTTTATAAGTTAAAACAACGCAAACTTCAACGTTTACGAGAACGTGAACACTTACTCCAACAAAACAGAAAACAAT
>CAMFQH010000053.1:0-8906 GCA_945980025.1 uncultured Lactobacillus sp. | reverse complement strand
AATGACCATTATCCGCAGTTCAGTCATAGCAAGGGGTTTGAAGCTTACTTTTTAGTAGTTTGTGAAAAAAAGGCCGTATACAATAAAACGGGCTCCGAAAAGCCCGTCATTTCAGCATTTTTATTTTTGAAAATTTTTAAAATCCCTGAGATTTCACAAAGTCCGTGCATGCCATCTTTGGCTATGAATGATAGCCTCTGTGAACGTTTCTTCACTAAATAAAAAAACTCTACCGGAGAAGTCGATAGAGCTAGCAAAGAGTTATAACCAGGTAGATTATAACATATTATTGTGTTTCTAAATCATTAGTTGTCCCTGCACTGCAGAGATTATATCAGCATATCGTAAGCATAGACCGCTTTTTCCAATTTCTGACGTAGGATCTCAAATTTTTCTTTAAAATCCTTCATTAATTCCGTCGTTTTCCCATCTGGGAACATATCAATCATTTGTCTAATCTGGAACCATCCAGCGTCCCAAGCCTCTAGACACAAACTGTCATCAGCAGCGATTGTAGCCTTTCGATCACTAAAACTAACTTCTACAATCTTATTAACAATATTCAACACATTCTGAGCTTCAACGGATAATTTTCTATTACTCAAAAAATTATAAACATATCTGTTCTTGTCGCCTCTGGTATCATCGTATACTTCTAATTGATCATATTCATCTGCCCAGTCTCTTACTTGATCTAGACTTAGCCAAAACCACTCATTTGCCCATTTGCCGTGTCCTTGAGGCAAATTGCTATAGTTATTCCAGTTTCGATATGCAGCCTGATAACTCTCTCCATTATCAAATAATGTAAAGATCAATGAATCACCAACAAACTCATCATATTCAGTTTCTGGTATATTAGGTGCCTTATAATTGTCTTGATCATTGTACCAAGTTGGTTTTACACACCTTCTGGCGGCAAAACCAATTACTGCTCTTTCAAAATTTTCCGGTAAAACATTAAAGCCATTCGCTTTATATGCACTCGACGTAACAACCCATACTCCACGATTGGTCGTTCCTTCACCAACATTATTTGAATTAAAAACCATATATCCCAAAGATTTATCTAGCAATTTTCCTCTTGGTTTTTTACCTTTGCTTTCGTCCATAGCAGAACCTAACTGAGGATATGGTCCGTCAAATTCAGGTATTTTCTTAGGTATTGGTTCTCTAATCCAACTACTTAAATCATTGGGTTTATAAACCAATCTCATTTTCTTTACCAAATTATTTTTATTGACCGGTACTATCTTCATTTGGCTTTTAATTGAATTCCATACTGATTTTTCTAAATTAAACTGAATAATTTCATCGTTGGATTCTTCATTCTGTTTCAAATCATAAGTCGCAAATACAATTGGCCATGTATCAGCTGTATCACTAAATTCTCCAGCATTAAACATTACGCCCTTAACGAATTTGAACTTATTGAAAAACTTGTCGTTAAATTTATGCCAGTAATCTCCTCCAGCAAAAAAACGTGGTTTAGTAAAAAAGCCGATCCCGACATTAGTTAATTTAAAATCATCAACCAATTTTATGATTCTAGCAAAAAATTGTGCATAGAGTTGTTGAGAAGCTGATCCATACCCGTTCGCTTTCATATAATCATTCATTTTATTTTTGGCCATTTTTGCCTTACTTGTACCAAATTTGCCTAGATTATTTGCAGTACCATATGGCGGGTTAGTGTAAAATATTATTTTCTTTCCTGATTTTGAAGCTGCTAGAAGTGCATTAAATAAGCTATTCGGCATTTTCCACTCATTGGGATCAGGAGTATTGGTTGGATCTAGATCAACATCATCATTTAAGAAATCATATTGGAAAGATTCTTTTGCTTCAGGATTGTATTTTTCTCCTAGATCAATTTCTGACTGATATATTGTTGAGGTATATAGATTTTCATAAACGAAGTCTCTCGTTAAATTCTTAGTTCCAGCGGCACAATCCCAGACAATTGCAGTATCTTTATAGTCCTTTCCAAAAGTATCACCTAGTAATTTGTCTGCCTCATTTGCCCAAATTGTTGGAGTCCAAAAATCGCCTTTTCGTCTGCGCGTTTCATCCTGAATTAAACGATCAGACATGGCCAATAAATGATCCTGTTCACTAGGCTTTAAACGTCTGTTAAAGTGTTTAAAAAATGTTTTTAAGCCTGTACCATCAACATCTATTAACTTACCGGAAGGCAAATGCAATTTATTGTAAACATTTGGATGCAAATAATAATCCTTATTATCACCAATAAGTAATTTCATGAATATTGTAACTGCTTCTCTCGCAGATACTTGGTCTGGTTTGTTTAATACTATTCGCTTAAACTCAGCAAACATACCTGCAATATTGGATTCTGTTACATCAACTTGATATTCATTACCACTGTTTTGAGCTAATTTATCAATTTCATCCAATAATTCTTGTAGGTGCATATAAGCCTGTTTTGGCTTATTTATGTCAAAATCATAAACCCAAACTGATAAGTTTTTATCTACTAAAAGATCCTTCATGAGCTCTGGATCTTCCTTATACGCTTTTGATGGACGACACCCCCAGTTATAAGGTTTATCCAAATAATCATAAAAGTTAGGAGCATATAATACGAAAGCCTTATGTTCATCTGCACCACATATAACATTGGGCCGTATACCTTCATTATCATTTAGTAATTTCATGTAATGAACACATTGAGCAGTTACTCTGGCTCTATCATAGGCTTTGTCTAAATTAGTCTTCTGTTTAAACTCTAATAATAGTTTTAACGCAAATACAAAATTATTCCCTACAATTAATCCATCAACGCCCTCTGGTGAACTAATTTCATATCTATCATTAGCGTCTGTTTTATGTTTAACAAATGAATTATCGAAAAATTCTCGCCAGGCATTTTCTACGTCTTTTTCAGCGGCTTTACTCTGTAAATTATTTAAAAGGGTAGTTACATCTTTTTTATTAAATCTCTTAGCGCGTTTTTCTTTTGCTTGAAAATCTTTAGTAAGTAATGTCTTAAAACTCATATTATTAACCTTCTATTACTTTCTACCAAAATGGCGTTGCCACCAGTTCTGACGCGGTTTCTCAGATTCTGAAGTTTGTTGATTATCGGTTTCTTTTTCTAAACTCGACTGTTCAGGCTTCGTCTCAGCATCACCTTTAAGCATTTTAATCTGCTCTGGCGATTTATCTGCCAAGTTCAAACTCTGCGCTTGTTTAGTAACCGTAGTCAATTGTTTAATCTGTTCATTGGCTACGTCCTGCTGTTTTCTCAAATTAGAAACCGTATCCTTCAAATTGGAAATATTATCATCCTTAGCTGCAATCAATCTTTCATATGATTCTTTCTGTTCATCCAATTTGGAATCATATTCCTTCTTCTGCTCAGCTAATTTGTCTACTGACTCCTGCTGAGCAGTACGTAATTGGGTACGTAATTCTTCTATTAACTGATCTTTTTTAGATTCTCCAGATCCCTTGTGCTCCAAGGCTTTGAAGTACGTAATCACCGTTTCTTTTGTCTTTTCACTATAGTAACGGGTATTACCTTTCTTGGTTACGTTCTTCGCACCAATCTTCTTCAAGTAATTACTTACCCGGTGGTAATCATCAAACCCCAGCAGATCAGCGATCTCACCACTCGAATAAACATTCTTTCCTTCATATTTCATATACGTAATCTCCTATGTAATCAGTAAGTAATATTACGTAGTTTTACATTCTATTAGATTCAAAAATTTCGACCGGCCTTCCCGGCTTGCCACTACGCCCAGCAAACAAATAAAAAATAATTAGATTTTATAAAAATAAAATCCCCCGCCTACGGCGTGGTAAAGGTAAAGGCGCAAAGCGCCTCCTCAATAGTTAGCCTAAGCGCGGCTAAAAAACTACTGAGAAGACGCATGGCTTCCGTATAGTCGAAAATTAATTGCTCAAAAATCAAGCATTGCTTCAGATCTCAGCAATTAACTTTCGCCGACAGTTTAAACTCACCCCGCCCTTGTTCCTTTTAGGTCTCAGTTTAACGTCGTGTTGGACGAGAGTTTTTAGGTTTGTGTTCGATAACTCAAGTAAACTCGAACTTTGCGACCATAAGGATTGTCGTTAGCATTTCCGAGGCTTCCTACAACTCAATCAACCCGTAGGCTTTCATGGAAGTTATGCCACGTCTTCGTTATTTGCGAAATAAACAGGTTTAGCTTACCTATAGTATTTAACTCCCAGGCACGCGCGTCCCGTGCAACTGAGGGGCTTTAACTAGTGATTAACAAGGATAGCCACTCCTTTTATTAGCATTAAAGATAATCAATCTACTAAAAAAGCTGTAGTCAGTTCATTGACTACAGCCGGTTGTTAATCATCATTTTTAATCTTATATCTAATACGTTTATCAATAGTATTGTAGAAAACATCGTTTAATTAATTGAAAAATATTATCTACCTTGCTAGAATATATCTATAAGAAAGTTAAAAATCACTTGTTGATTAGTTGCTGTAATCAATGAGCCTGACCCGTTGTCAGTACGCCAATACTGCTAATGGGCTTTTTTATTGCTTTCATATTTAATTGTTAGTTCAATTATAAAGCACTTTTAAACAGTTTAAAAGATGGATTACATAAAAATGCTGAAATTGTATTTTAAAACACAATCTCAGCATCAAAAGTCTTAATCTTCTTTCAATTGTTCCTTCAAATCAGCAAAACTGCCAAAAGTTTCCGCCGTATCGTTAGCATGTTTTTGTAACCAATAGCGACAATCATCGTTAACACCCCAACTCTGCACAAAACTTTTAATGTAATCTACTGCTTCATCTAAATCATCGTATCCCCAGACCGCTAAGACCTTATACAGCGTTGAAATTGTACCACTTTCGTACAGTAAATATTGAAAACGTCTTAAAAGGTCGTTATCAGCATTTACATGCCCAAGTAAATAACTTTGATCATTTTTTAAAGCTTTTTGCATCTTTTTAGTATAAGTCGTCGCTTTGCCTGTTCTAGCTCTTTTAAAATAAAATTTTTGCAGAAAAACCGACAGAATTAGATCATTTAACTGCTTATCATTCTCTATTTTTAATAATAGATCTGTAAGATTATGCGCCAAATCGTGTTTTAAAGCTAACTCAAAACGTACAACTGTATCATACTTCAAAACATACGATAATTTTGAGCCATTTTTCTCAATTTGTTCACGTTTTTTATCATAAATTCTAAGCTGTGAATCACTTGATACAGACCCCAAATAGAGTGTCGGAACTTCTTTTTCAATAGCAAAACCTTGAAGCTTTACATTCTTTTTTACAAAAATCAGCTTATTTTTAGTCTTTTTTTGATAGTAAATAAATACTTTTTCATGTTTAATATCACTAAAAATCCGCGAAGGAGTAAATTTTTCGTTCAGAAAATCCACATCAATATCGCATCTGCTCAATCGAAAGGTATATTTATCACTTTGAATCGACTGCAAAAAGCTATAAACTTGCATCTTTCGTGTTTTCAAATAATAAGCTAATGACTGCGCCGAAAATTTAACAATAATTCCCATTGCATAATTATTCTCATTAAATGCAACACAAAAGTAAAAGCTATGACTGCCGTACAAATAACCTTCTGTATAACCTTCTGGACACTTTTGCGCTTCCGATTTTTCACCAAAAATGTTTTCTAAATCAGCCTTTTCTTCAAATTCTGTAATAATTCCATTTGCTAACTTTTTCCAGTCAGCATTATTTTCTAAATTTAATTTTTCATTAACTGTCGCTTGAAGTACAACAGTCATTTCATCTATGCTAGTTTTTAACATTTAAAGCCTCGTTTTTCTTCTGTGACATGGGTGTTTACACTACCCATGTGCAACTCGCTTCGCGCTTCGCGCGAAAGCTCGTGAAAAGTGCGTTAGTACAAGCGATTTTTACAAATAATACGCTAAAACTAACACATATCTCTAAAATCACTTGCACTAACGCACTTAAATATTATTTTTGACTTAAAAGCTTATATAAATCTTCACTTTTTGGCGGTAAAAGTGGCGCTTCAAACGGCTCAGGATTAGACATATCAGCAGTTTGTAAATATCCAGATCCCGCACCCGTAAATTTTGAAGGCGGAAGCTCAACACTTGCATTAAAAACCATCTGCTTATCTTGTGTAGTAATCGTATTTGCTGTACCCATAATAATCTTTAAGCCCGAAATTTGTTCCCGAATCGCAGTTCCCAACGTTCCGCCTAAGCTGACTGCATTCGCTTGTTGCATTGATAGAACCGGAATAATTCCAGCGCTTCTGCTAGTCTGAACAAGTTTTAAAAGATCGTTTTGATATTGCTTTCTTTCTTGATTAGATGATAAACTAGCCGTGATCGCACTTTGTTCGTCAATAAAGCATACGATCATCTTAAACTTAAATTTGCTAAAATTCGCAAATGCCAGTTGCGAATTTTTTTTGCGCATTTTTGACATGTATTTATAGCGCTTATCAGTTAATTCAACTAATTTATGTACTAATTCAACAGTTTCAATACCTGTTGCGACGTACCCGCGCGGTAATATTTGCGACATTACCGCGCCTAACGTGTCATTTTTGCCGTCTGCAACATAAACGGAAATATTCTTTTTCTGCAAAAGCTGATAAATCATGCTATAAAGTAGCGAAGTTTTACCAGTTCCAGAAGCACCAGAAATCAACGCGCCGTAAGCTTTTGAAGGATTCCAAATATGTCCGGCATCAAGATATATTTCATAATCTTGATTATTTACATCAAAATCTGCAAGATTAATACGATAATTCAATGAATCATCTTTAAGTTTGTAAACATAGCAACTTTTCTCGATTGTTAAGTTTAAAACAGTTAGATTATCATCAACGCTTGCTAAACATTGATTTAAAATCGTCATATAATTGTCTGATTCAACAGCTTTAGCCTGATTTGCGTCAAATTCAATGCGTATTTCTTGTTCATTCTTCAATTTTTTATCATCGTGAATACAGACATAAACACGCGCTAAATCAATATTTTCATAATATCGATCATAAATCATACTGTAATACTGTTTGTCTCTACTAACGTTAGTAAACAAGCTTGATTTAATCATTGCTTCGTAAATCTTTAACGTGATTTTGCTTGCTTTTCTACAGTCTTTTGCAGTCATCTTATGCTTTTTATAGTAAAACAAGTTCTGCAAATTGATTTTGCCTGTATCAACTGAACTTGTAACACCGCTAACGTGCCAGAAATCCCAAGCAACTGCATAAGCAAGACGAAAGGGAATCGCTACTAAATCAGCAATCATGCTTTCGTTTTCGTGATTCATGTATGCTTTAGCTAAATAATGCTTAGTTAACATAATGATCACGCTCTTTACTTCTTAACGTTTGCAAACGCGATAGAATCCGCTTTATACCAACCTCTGCCATTTTGCAACGCCCCGCCACAAAGATTCACGAGAATCACTTGTTTTAAGCCCGAGATTTTTAGAAACTGCGGACAACTTACCTTATATTCAAGATTTTTCGACATATCGAAAATACTATAACGATAAGTCTTACGCCCATCATCTCTTATTTGTTCCTCAGGGGCACCCATTGCAACAACTTCTAAGCGCGGAATTACGTCAACTTGATAAATGTTACCCGTCCTTTCACTTTTACGATTAATAGTCGTAGTCTGATAACCTAATACTTCTGATAAACTACGTACCCAGCTTGGATTCTTAGCCATTTTCAACTTCTTTCTACTGCTCTTATGAGCAGAAAACATTTAATTTACTTACGAATTGCTACATCTTGCGCAACAATTAAATGTGCTTCGTAACCTTCATACCGTCCACGAAGCTCTACTAATTCGTTTGAAACAATAGCTTTTTTAGCTTTGATATAATGCCCTAAAAGCCCAAAATATGAAAGACTACTTGTTTTATGCGTGTCTGTGCAAACAACTGCATAAGTCTCATTGTTGCAAACACATAAAAGAACAAGTCTATCTCTTGTCTCTCCAGAAAGCTTTACAGCATCAACATCACGAGCTAAAAGCCCTCGCTTCACTAATTTTTGAAAACGTGCATTTAAACGCTTTTCAATGTGTTCATCGAATTTTGATTTTAAATTCATTTAAAATCTTCCTTTCACGTTTCAACAAAGTATTTTTAACTGATGAATCCAAATTTCTTGTAAATCTTGCTTCTGAATTGTTTTAAAAACAGTATCAAAAACAACATTTTTTCCAGCTAAATTGCCTTTTGTTTGCAGTTTTTCATGAATTAACAAATCTATTGCAGGAAGACCCTCGACCCATTCAGTCGCACGCCAGCCGTCGTTTTTACTATCAAAGTAATCAATTTCAATAATCTCTTGAAATTTACGATGATTAGCTTTAGCCCAACTTTTCGCATCTTCCAGTCTTGGAAATTCTTCAAACATGCCATTTACTCCTTTCTGCTAAATTTGCCGAATTTTTCGGCTTGAATATATAATAGCACTTTTTTGAGTTTGTGAAATAAAATATTTTATTTTTTGTTTTGCCAATCCCTTGATACTGTAAGAGTAATACGCATCACTGCCGAATTATTATATACCTATTTCACAAAATATGCATGTTAAAAAAGTTTATATAAAATTCTTTAAAATATTGATACAGAGCTAATAATAAAAGAAAAAGCAATTTCTATTTTTATTAATTGCTCAATCCATCACAATACAAGCCAATACTTACTCGCTCTAAGCTTTACGTAGCTTTCTACTTTTTAAGCTTTTCTCTTTAGTCATGATCTGGTATAATCAAAACAGCGATAAGTGTGTTCAACACACAAAAATACCCCGTTAGGATTCCTAGCGGGGTTATTTTTTGCAAGTTTACATAATGACCATTATCCGCAGTTCAGTCATAGCAAGGGGTTTGAAGCTTACTTTTTAG
>CAMFQH010000052.1:0-9055 GCA_945980025.1 uncultured Lactobacillus sp. | reverse complement strand
AATTTGAAAATCAAGGCTTAGATCAGCAAGAAGGAAAAGAAAAATGGGATTTACGTCCGCTTGATTTAGGCGAATTGAAAAAAGTTCTAATTAAATGGCAGACAGAAATTGATTTTGATCATGCATGGAATAGTCTTTTTTGGGAAAATCATGATATTCCGCGAGTTATTTCACGATGGGGAAATGACAAAGAATATCGCGTTCAAAGCGCAAAAATGTTTGCGATTGTACTGCATTTAATGCACGGAACACCTTACATCTATAATGGTGAAGAAATTGGGATGACCAATTGTCCTGTTAAGTCAATTGATGAAGTGGAGGATATTGAAAGTATTAATATGTACCGCGAAAGAATTGATAAAGGCTATAGTAAGGATGAACTAATTAAAGCAATTAATACTAAAGGTCGAGACAATGCACGGCGTCCAATGCAGTGGTCAAATGAAGAAAATGCTGGCTTTACTACAGGAAAGCCATGGCTAAAATTAAATCCAAACTACACAAAAATTAACGTTGAAAAAGATTTAGAAGATACAAATTCTATTTTTTATACCTATCAAAAATTAATTAGACTGCGACATGAAAATGCTGTTGTAGTAGATGGAGATTTTGAACTTGTTGAAAATACTAGTGATAATATTTTGGCTTTTTGGAGAAAACTAGAAGATGAAAAGTGGCTAGTAGTGGCTAACTTGTCTGGTAAAAAACAAAATCTAAATTTAGATATTTCTTTTAAAAAAGTTTTGATTAGTAACTATGAAAACCGAGATAGTTTAAAAGATATGGCTTTAAAACCTTATGAAGCTTTTGCAGTTAAGGCATAGTAAAAGACGCATTGAATTTTATCAATGCATCTTTAATTTACTTCTTTTTATTTGGACGTCGTAAGTAACGTAAAGTATTATTTCGAATATATTTTTGAAATTCTTGATATATTGGATCAAAAATTTGAGGCTCATCTGTTTCTTTAACCATTACTTTTGGAAAGAAGAAACGCTCATCTCCTTGGAGAGTTCCATTTAAGGATTTAACGAGTGGGCTCAATTCAGAAAGTTCAACTAGGCTACTATCAGCTTGCATGATTTCAATTGGACTATGAGCATTTTTTCCAGTTGGTTTATATGCGTCATATGGTTCATCAAAAGCTGAATTGGTAGCAGTGTAGTAATTAGGATCAAAGCCGGCTTGCTTAATGAGATTCTTTAGTTTTGGCAGTAAAATCTTAGTATCTTCATTAATTTTGACACTTTCAAGGGGATGACGGTATAAGTACCGATTTGAAAGATCAGATAAAATTTGATCTCCTGAGTTAGTCCAGAGTAAGAAATTAGTTTCCATCACGCCATCATCTAACTTAAGGTAATCTTCAAGGGTCCATTTTCCGTTTAAAAAGGCTTCGAGTTGAGGAGTAACTTGAAGTTTACCTTCTTTATAAATAATTTGAGCTCGTTCAAGTAAATGATGCAAGATAACTTCCATTGAACGATTGACGCGATGGAAATAAACTTGTTGATACATTTGATATCGACTAATGATGTAATCCTCGACTGAGTGGATACCTTTATCTGTAAAGCAGATACCATCTCTATAGGGACGGATTACTTCTAAAATTCTCGTTAAGTCAAAACTTCCATAAGTTACGCCAGTAAAGTAAGCATCCCGCAGTAAGTAATCCATTCTGTCTGCGTCAGCTTGACTTGAAATTAGTTTGACTACCTGAGGATTAGGATATGTTTTAGCAATAACACTAGCAACTAATTCTGGAAAATTAGGACTTACTTTTCTCAGGGCTTGATTTACTTCAGTATTTTTATCGGTAATAATTTGTTGGCCCATTTTTTCATGGTTAGTACCAAATAAATGCTCAAAGGTATGAGAATAAGGACCATGACCAATATCATGAAGTAAAGCGGCACATTCTGCTAAGAGTCTTTCGTCTGGATTCCATAATCCATCGCCTGGCTCTTTACTTACATACTTTTCTTCAAAAATATCACAAATTCTCCGGGTCAATTCATAAACGCCCAGGTTATGTTCAAAGCGAGTATGAGTTGCACCTTGAAAAACGTAAGATGCCGGTCCTAATTGCTTGATTCGGCGTAACCGTTGAAATTCTTTTGAATTAATGACATCTAAAATAACTTGATCTTTAACATGAATATAGTTGTGAACTGGATCTCTCATTACTTTTTCATGATCCAGCTTTTTACTTTGAAATTTTTCCATTTTTCTTATACTATTTTCTCGGATAATAAAATAAATCTGCTAACGTATAATCAACTTGATTATAACAATAATGCTACTTTAAGGCTATCCTAGCGTGAAGGAAGGTGAAAATATGAGTAAGAAAGTTGAGATTAAAATTACTAGTGAGATTCATCAAGAAGATGATGCGGCAGTTTTTGAAAGAGACGGCTTAGGAACAATTGAGAGAATTGGTGATGATTGGCGGATAAAATATGATGAAAAAAATAAAGAAGGCGACGTTGAAGTAAAATTATTAATTAAGCCAAATGAGCTTGTAATGCAACGAGGCGACGCTAAAGGTGATCATACGCTAATGAAATTTGAACCAGGAGAAAAAAGAAAATGCAAGGTCGTAGCTTCTGGTAAGCAAATGAATTTAGAGTCTTTGACTAATAAATTGAATTTTTCTGAAATTTCTCCAGGAAAGATGCAACTAAAAGTTGAATATGATCTCTTTTCTGGTCTATACTTAGTAGGTAACTATGCAATAAAGATTGATATAATAGAATAGATCTTTAGCAAATTTAGATAAATTGATTACGTGAAAGGACGTGCCACTGTGGGGTTAGATGATTTTCAAGGCCAAAATAAGGACGAATTGTCAATGATCGAAGTTGCTCGTGCAATTTTACAAGATAGCGGCAAGCGAATGGCCTTTGCTGATATCGTTAACGCCGTCCAGAACTTTCTGGGTAAGAGTGACGAAGAAATTCGTGAGCGTTTGCCACAATTTTACACTGATATGAACACTGATGGTGAATTCATTTCAATGGGTGATAATGTTTGGGCATTGCGTTCTTGGTTCCCATATGAATCTGTTGATGAAGAAGTAAACCATCCAGAAGATGAAGAAGATGTACCACGTAAGAAACACCACAAGAAAGTTAATGCTTTCATTGGTGATTCTGACGATGATGATATTATCGACTACGATTCAGATGATCCAGAAGATGAAGATTTGGATGTTGACGAAGAAGATACTAATGAAGACGACTACTCAGATGATGATCTTGATGATGCCGATGACAATGAATTAGATGATGGTATTGAAGACCAATTATCTGAACTTCACCAAGATGATCTTGATGACGATGATGAGTAAAGTACTTGACGGAAAGCAAATTTCCCTTTAGTATTTTGTATGGGCACTCTATGTGCAATTAAGCTCCCATGTATTTGGGAGCTTTTTTTGATTTTAATGAATAATTTAAAGAAAAGAGAGGAAGCACGGCATGACAAAGTATATTTTTGTGACTGGTGGAGTTGTTTCATCACTAGGTAAAGGTATTTCAGCTTCAAGTTTAGGACGTTTACTTAAAAATCGTGGTTTAAAAGTTACTATGCAAAAGTTCGATCCTTACATCAACATCGATCCAGGTACAATGAATCCATATCAACACGGTGAAGTTTATGTAACTGATGATGGTACAGAAGCTGACCTTGACTTGGGTCACTATGAAAGAATTGTTGATGTTAGAACAAGTAAATATTCTAATGTTACTACTGGTAAGATTTATCAAGAAGTGCTTGATAAAGAACGTCGCGGTGACTATCATGGTGCAACTGTGCAAGTAATTCCGCATATTACGGACATGATTAAGAAAAAAATCATGCGTGCTGCCTTAACAACTGATTCAGATGTCATTATTTCTGAAATTGGTGGTACTGTAGGTGATATCGAATCTACTCCATTTATGGAAGCAATTCGCCAAATGCGTCGTGAAGTTGGTGAAGAAAATGTAATGTATATTCACTGTACACTAGTACCTTATCTTCATGCCGCTCACGAAATGAAAACTAAGCCAACACAACATTCAGTTGCTGAACTTAGAAGTATTGGTATTCAACCAAATATGCTTGTTTTGAGAGCTGAAAAATCAATTGCTCAAGAATTAAAAAATAAGATTTCAACTTTTACTGATGTTCCAGTGGACCGCATTATTGAATCTATTGATGCTCCATCACTTTTTGATTTGCCACTTGCTTTTCAAGCTCAAGGTATGGACCAAAAAGTTTGCGACTTTTTACACTTAGAAAGTCCAAAGCCAGAAGCAGATATGGAAGCTTGGAAGAAATTAGATGAACGTGCAAAGAACTTAAAGCATGAAACTACTATTACCTTAGTAGGTAAATATGTAGAACTTGAAGATGCATATATTTCTGTCACTGATGCTCTGCAACACGCTGGTTACTTATATGACACTAAAATTAAGGTAAATAAGGTTCAAGCAGAAGACATTACTGAAGACAATATTGCAGAAATTATGAAGAATTCAGATGGATTAATTGTACCTGGTGGTTTTGGTACACGTGGTCTTGAAGGTATGATTACTTCAATTAAATATGCCCGTGAACACGATATTCCATTTTTAGGAATCTGCTTAGGTATGCAAATGGCTAGTGTTGAATTTGCCAGAAATGTACTTGGCTTAAAAGATGCTAATAGTGCAGAAGCTAATCCAGACACTAAGAATAATATTATTGATATTATGGCTGACAAGCGTGATGAAGAGAATATTGGTGGTACGCTTCGTTTAGGTCTATACCCAGCAACTTTAAAGAAGGGTACTAAGACACGTGAAGCATATGATGACCAAGATGTAATTCAAGAAAGACACCGTCACCGTTATGAATTCAATAATGAATATCGTGAAGCATTTGAAAAGGCAGGCATGGTCTTCTCTGGTGTTTCCCCAGATAATCATTTAGTAGAAATTATTGAAATTCCAAATAAAAAATTCTTTATCGCAGCTCAATATCATCCAGAATTTTTAAGTCGTCCACAAAGACCAGAAGGATTATTTAAAGCATTTATTGGTGCAGCAAGTGGTCTTCCAGCACAACATTTTAACTAGACTTTAAAAATTAAATTTCGGTAACAAGAGAGCCATAATCCTCGGCTTCTCTTGTTTTTTTTGCGTTTTTCATTTAATATATTTTGTGATACATTTGGGTATTACAAATAGAGAAAAGGATTGTTTCCCCAATGAAACAGATGATTATTCATGGTGGAAAGCCCCTGAAGGGCGACGTATGGATCGGCGGTGCTAAGAATTCCACTGTAGCATTGATTCCAGCGTCAATACTTTCGCGGACTCCTGTTACCCTAGAAGGGGTTCCGCGAATTGCTGATGTAGATAATTTGATGGATCTACTTAGTGAAATGGATGTAAAGTGTGATTTTCATGAAACTACTTTACGAATAAATCCGGATAACATTAAGCGTAGTCCCCTTCCAGCAGGAAAGATTAAGAGCTTGAGAGCTTCTTATTACTTTATGGGTGCATTATTAGGTCGCTTTGGTAAAGCTGTGGTGGGCTTTCCAGGCGGAGATGATATTGGCCCTCGTCCTATTGATCAGCATATTAAAGGCTTTGAAGCATTAGGTGCAACTGTTGAGAATGAAAACGATCAAATTATCATTACAGCTCCTAAAACCGGGCTTCGTGGTGCAAAAATTCATTTAAAGATGCCTTCTGTAGGCGCAACAATGAATATAATTATGGCTAGCGTAATGGCAAAGGGCCAAACTATTATTGAAAATGCGGCTAAGGAACCAGAAATTATTGATTTAGCTACATTTTTGAATAATATGGGCGCTGTTATTCGTGGTGCAGGTACTGAAGTGATTCGAATTGAAGGAGTAGAGGAATTAAAAGCACAAACTCCTCATACTATTATTCCTGATCGAATTGAAGCTGGAACATATGTGGCTCTAGCTGCCTGCATCGGAAATGGTATTAGAATTCATAATATTATCGAAGAACACCTAGATTCTTACTTGGCTAAAGTAGAAGAAATGGGTGTAGTAATTGATGCTGATGAAGATTCACTTTTTGTTTATCCAGCAGGTGACTTGAAAATGATTCAAGTTAGAACTGATGTATATCCTGGATTTGCGACTGATTTACAGCAGCCAATTACTCCACTTCTTCTAACAGCTAAGAGCGGTGAAGGCGTAGTAATTGATCAAATATATCCTAAGCGTGTTGGTCATATTCCTGAACTTCAGAAGATGGGTGCAAATATTCAAGTAGAAGATAATATTATCTTAGTTCATCCAACTCATCATTTGCATGGAGCACATGTTAGTGCTGGTGAAATTAGAGCAGGAGCTTGTTTGATGCTTGCTGGTTTAATGGCAGATGGTGAAACTATCATTTCAAATGCGGGCAATATTTTACGTGGCTATGATAGGATCGAACAAAAATTGCGTCAACTAGGTGCAGAAGTATCTGTGATTGATGTTTAAAGTTTTTGAATAAAGTAAAAAGGACTTGGAAAACTCCAAGTCCTTTTTATGTGGTTTTAAGAAAAATTTTTAATTAGTGTTGTACCTCAATCTTTTCTGGTGCAGCAGGGATAGGCTGTTCTTCTAAACCGGATTTTCCTTTAAATAATAGGTTGAGGATAGTAGCACTTAAACTAGCTACAACAATACCATTTCCAAGGAATAACTGAATAGTTTCGGGTAAAGCTTGGAAAACTTGTGGATAAACAGTAACTCCTAATCCAAGGCCAATTGAAATAGCAACTATTAAAATATTGCGAGTATCTTCAAAATCAACGCGTTTAAGCATCCGCATCCCTTGAACGGCAATCATAGTAAACATTACTAACATTGCTCCGCCCAAAACTGAGTTTGGAATAATAGTTACTAAGGCACCAAATTTTGGCAATAATCCCATTAATATTAAAAAGCCTGATGCCCAGTAAATAGGTCTTTTAGTAGTGATACCTGACAATTCAAGTAAACCAACATTTTGTGAAAAAGTAGTGTAGGGGAATGTGTTAAAGATTCCGCCAAGGATCTGTGCGAGCCCTTCAGCACGATAACCTTTTTTGAGGTCATCGCTTGTGATATCTTTGTAGAGTAAATCACCAATAGCAAAGAAGACACCGGTTGATTCAACCATTGAAACTAGTGCAATGATAATCATGGTTAGGCTAGATGACCACTCAAATTGTGGCATACCGAAATAAAATGGTTGTGGTAAGTGGAACCAAGAAGCTTGTGCAACTGGAGTAAGAGATACCATTCCAAGTGTACTTGCAATTAATGTACCAGCAATTAAACCAACTAAAACGGCAATTGACTTAATGAAACCTTTGCCCCAAACCTGCAATGCTAAAATAATTGCTACAGTTATAAAACCAGTTAAAAGATTTTTAGGATCACCGAAGTTTTTAGTTGTAGAATTACCTCCGCCAAGATTTTGAATAGAAACCGGAATTAAGGAAAGGCCAATTACTGTAATTAAGCTTCCAGTTACAACTGGTGGAAAGAGCTTTTTGATCTTAGAAAAATAGCCCGCTACTAAAAATACGAAAATACCTGCTACGATGATTGCACCATACATAGTACCAATTGTGAATTTTTTTCCAATCATTTGAAGAGGAGCTACAGCTTGAATAGCACACCCTAAAACAACAGGTAAGCCAATTCCGAAATAACGATTACGTAGAAGCTGGAGAGCAGTTGCTAAACCACACATGAAAATATCGATTGAAACTAGATAAGTCATTTGAGTGGAGTTGAACTTCAAGGCAGTTCCAATCAAAAGCGGGACTGCAATTGCTCCTGAATACATTGCAAGTAAATGTTGTAGACCTAGTAAAGCAGCTTTTTTGTGGTTAACTTGTGTGTGCTTCATTTATTCTTCTCCTACAAAATGCACTTGATTATTTTCAAAATCAGCAATCCTAGCTAAGGCTTCAAGACGGTAGCCGTGATCTTTAACCCATTCACTGCCACCTTGGAATTCTTTAGCTACAACTACGCCAACACCAGCTACAGTTGCATTTGCTTGATCTGCAATATTAAGCATCCCTTTAACAGCTTCTCCATGTGCTAAAAAGTCATCAATAATTAATAAGTGATCGTCACTACTCAAGAATTTCTTTTCAACACAAATTTTATTGTTAAATTTTTTAGTGTAGGAAAATACATCTGCCCAATAAACAGCATCATTAAGAGTTGAAGGTTTTTTCTTTCTCGCAAAAACCATCGGCACTCCTAATTGATATGCAGCCATAATACCAGGAGCAATCCCTGAAGCTTCACAAGTAAGAACTTTAGTAACCTTTTCGTTTTCGAATAAACGCTTAAATTCCTTACCCACTTCCATCATAAGTTGCGGATCGACTTGATGATTTAGAAAAGAGTTAATTTTTAAAACATTACCGTCTAATACTTCTCCATCTTTACGAATCCGTTCCTCAAGTAATTTCAATTTTATCCTCCTGCAAAAAAAAGACTTCTTCTACCCGTAAATTAGGGTAAAAGAAGTCCTTTGTAGTGCTACTTATGACATCGATTACCTATAGTCCAGAATTAATTGGTTCCGGGTAGAAACTGTCGACCTTATTACGACGATATATAGATATTTGATATCTAGAGTGTAGCAGAATCATTTTCCGAACACAAGGCCTCTTTTTTGATGTATTATTCTGAAATTGATTTTTTCTTTTTTAAAGAAAGGATTGCCTCAAGAATTCCATATGTAATTCCAGCAAGTGGCCAAATAATCCAGCTTTGGCTCCAATTCCTGCTAATGAAACTATAAGCAAGATAGATAAAAGAAATAGTCATCCAATAAATAGTGGCATATTTTTCAATTATTTTTTTGCTGGCCTTTTTCTCAGCAGTATAGTCTTCTATTTGCAAAATAATATTAAAACTATCACGAACAATATTGGTTTTGACTAAGAAAAAGACACCAATTCCTACAAGAAAAATCGTAGCAGTTGAAAGACCAGTCATTAGGTCATCAATTCGGCTATTTGAAAGAGAACCAATAAATAAAGA
>CAMFQH010000051.1:0-9576 GCA_945980025.1 uncultured Lactobacillus sp. | reverse complement strand
CCCCATATTTAATAAACCGTATGAATTTCCCGTAAAGAATTGGACAGTTATAGGCACTGTTAAAAGTATTATGCAGAATAATATAAATGTAATTAATTCAAAGCCATTTGTTATCCAAGAAATGACTACTAAAGACAAATCCAAAAGGAATGCAAAAATCAAACTATATTTATTCATATTTGATAATTGCATACCATTTATCATAAATAATATTGATATGATTATTAGAGCAAATAATCCATATATTTTTTTATTAAAGGTATTTATTTTCATTTTTATCTATTAGTTTTTCATAAAATTCATATAGCTCTTTATACTGAACATGTATATTATATTTGTCAGTATAAGCATTACTTAAACTTCTATTATTGGCTCTCTTAAAATTATTTATCCAACAATGAGTTCCCTGATTAATAGGCAATAACTTTGTATTATCAGAATACATTACTGATGGGTCGATGTTTTGTGACAAAAGTGTTGTTACACCACTAGCTTGTGCCTCTACTCCTACTACTGGTAAGCCTTCATAAAGTGACGGTAGAGCAAAAACGTCAAAAGCAGAATAAAATTTTTCAGTGCTTTTTACGCCTTCAATTCTAATTACATTTTCTTGACAATTTTTCTTTTTAATATAATCAACGAGTTCCCGTTCATCATCAGGTTCTCCATTGCCAATAATAAAAAGAAATGCATTAGAATTTTTTCGTAAATAATCAGCAAATATATCAATTAAAAATTTTTGATTCTTTTGTACATTAATCCTTCCTATGTTTCCAATTACCATCGAATTAGCATCAATATTATACTTTTTTCTTATTTCTTCTCTACTCGTTAAACTATAGCTATATTTTTTTAAATCAATTGCATTATATATAATATGAAATTTCTTGTCTCCATACATATACTCGCCAGCGGCTTCTCCACAAGCCACTAACTCATTAGAAAACAAAATACAAAGTTTCTTAAATAATGGAGCCAAATGAGGATTAATATTATTAATATCTTGGGCAATATGAGAATGAGAAATTCTTACAGGAACCCTACATAGCCATGCTATGAATAAAGGGAAGAAATTTACTAAATTCATATGTGCTTCAACAATATCTGGTTTTTCATTATGTATAATCCTGTATGTAGCAATTAAGTTCTTTAGCGGATGTTTAGATTTAAAAGGTATTCTAATAGTCCTATTTCCTATGTCTTCTTCAAGTTTAAGCTTAACAGGATTAGCTTGATGTTGGTATACAATGGTTTCATCAATAGGATAATTTTTATTCATAAGTCTAGTATAATTTATTAAATATTGTGCTACACCATCGTTACCTATTCCAGAAACAAAATGTATGACTTTTATTTTCTTCATTATCCTTAAAATCCTTAAACATTAAGATTGGCAGTTCCTAAATAAAAATCTCTTAATTTGTCAGCTGACATTGTCATATCGTAACCTGATTTTTTAATAGCTTTTGTTTCATCTTTTCGATCAAATTTATCATCAACAATTTTTGATTTTATTTCTCTTATCCAACTATCAATATCATTTAAACTTAGGAATTTTACATTTGACGTTATTTTGATTGAATGCGATACATTTTCAGACAGAATTAATTGTAATCCACTAGCTTGTGCTTCTATAGCAGAAACAGATAAGCCTTCCCACAATGAAGGCATCACAAATAGATCAAAGCCCTGTAACAGTCTATTAATATCATTTCTACTGCCTAAGAATTTAACTCTATCCTGAATTCTTAACTCTTGAGCTTGTGTCTCAATTTTCTCTTTTAGAGCTCCATCACCTACTAGCACCAATTCTGCATTAGGAATATCTAATTTTGAAAAAATATCAAGTAAATATTTATGATTTTTTTGTTCCCTAAATGCTCCAACATGACCTATAACAAACTTACCTTCTAAATCTAGTTGTTGACGTATTTGTTTTCTTACTTTAGGATCATACACATAATCTTTAGTAATAATTCCATTCTTTATTATCTTTACTTGTTTATCAATATAGTCGTTACCAAACATCCATGCGGCAGCAGTATCAGAACATGCAAAACGGTAATCACTTAATCGCATTAACCTATTTTTATTAATCTTATGCAATATAATTGCAATTTTTGAGCCACCACTAGGACTAGTATTATGAGAATGGACAATTAATTTAGCATTAGTATATTTTTTTACCATGAGTGGCAATACTATATTGGCCGCTGAATTTTTATGAACATGGACAAAATCATAATTGTTCTTAATGAGAATATTTTTTACGAACTTATGGTAATTGGTTATGCCAGAAGGAACCTTATAAATATTAGCTCCATAATTTTTTAACATGTTTTCTAAATATGGATTATCACCACGCATTAAAAAATCAAACTGCAAATTAGTTTTATCTATTGTTTTTGTCAAATTTAATAGAAAGGCCTCTATGCCTCCAATATTACTTTGCAATTCACTATGAAGTACTCGAACCATTTTTATATCAACTCTTTATACAATTGTTCACTATTTTTTGCGACTCTTTTGCCATCAAACTTAGTTTTTACAACATTATCTGCAGTCTTAACTAAAGAAGATGTCAAATCAGGCTGCTTAAATAGTCTATCGACTGCGTACGCTGCTTTATGGTAATCATCTCTATCAACTAACATTCCATTTTTACCATTCTTAGTAATATTAGGAATAGCATCCACATTAGTAGCTACAATAGGAACGCCACAAGCCATATATTCTGGAAGAACTAACCCGAAGCCTTCCCAACGAGATAGTAGCATCCCCACATCCATAACTTTCATATAAGCTGTAGGATTATCTACCCAGCCAGTTATCAAGAATGATGAACCAAGATCATATTGATTAATCAATCCTTCAATTTGACCTCGTAATTTGCCATCTCCAACCATTAAAAAGAATGCGTTAGGAATCTTTTCTTTTATCAACTTTGCAGCTTTTACAAAAGTATCAGGAGCTTTTTGTTTAGATAGTCTACCAACCATTCCTACAACAAATGCATCTTCAGGAATACCTAATTGAGCTCTACTCACAGGAACAGTTTTCTCTATTTCTTCTAGATCAATTCCGTTATAAATCACTTGTAATTTACTTGGCTTACAGATTTTTTCTCTAAGTGCTGATTCTCTTTCGGCATCAGAAATACAGACAATCTTGTCACAGAAATAAGCAGAGATCTTTTCTACCCATTTATACATTTCCTGCTTTTTAGCTGATTGCTGCATATTGAATGCCCAGCCATGAGGGTTATAGATGACCTTATTATTCAATCCCAGATCCGCAATACGTGCGAAGGCACCAGCTTTGCTTGAATGAGCATATACGATATCTGGCTTTAATTGCTTAATAATTCTTCTAAGTGTTCGTTCAACTTTAATATCCGATGAAGGTTGAATATCATGTGCCATTTTTAAAACTATGACTCTATCAGCAAGTCTCTTGAATTTCTCATAATCATAGTTTTGTGAACATACTAAGATATTCTCAACTTTATCCTTACTATATTTAAAGAGTGTTTCTAAATATCTTTCTACTCCACCTGCGGCTTCTGCAACGTGAAGCACACGTATCTTTCTCTCCATATGCCCTCATCAAATTTTTAACACAAAAAAGCATTTATTAAATAATGCAACTTGTTCTAAATCATATCGTTAGAATTCAATATTCATTTAGATCTCTCATTACCTAACAAATGCTCTTGAACTTTTCATTACTAGTAAGCTCCATTCGGATGAATCATTACTAACACAGTTTTAATTATTAATTTTAAATCTTCCCACGCACCAGAATGGTTAATATACACAATATCAAGCCAAACCATTTCATCGAAATCAGCTTCATTACGTTTAGTCACTTGCCAAAGGCCAGTGCAGCCTGGCACAACGGTTAAGCGTTGCTTATCGTAGTTAGTGTATTCTTCTACTTCTGAAGGTAGAGGTGGACGTGGACCAACTAATGACATGTCACCAATCAACACATTCCACAATTGTGGCAATTCATCTAAGCTATATTTACGAATCACATGTCCAATCTTGGTAACTCTTGGGTCATCCTTGATCTTAAACATAGCCCCATCAATTTCATTCTGATCTTCTAACTTATCCAGCATTTTATCCGCATCAACGACCATCGATCGGAACTTCCACATCTTGAATGGCTTTTCGTTCTTACCAATTCGCTCTTGCGAATAAAAAGCTGGTCCTCCATCTTCACTTCTGATCTTGATAACCAAAAACAAAAACAATGGAGACAGAAGAATTAACCCGCATGCACTAGCAACGATGTCAAATAATCGCTTCACTACATGATAAAAAGGTCGATCATTGACCTTTGCAGGATTAACTTTTAGTCTTTCCATCGCCATCATTTTGAATATTACCCTCTATATCTAATATATCTCATTACTCTTTTAACATTATTAGTATTTGTTTGTATTACTCTCAATTAAGTATTATAATACAAGGTTTTAGTTTCGGCGCGTCTGTAAGGCTTTACATTTTTAAAAAACGGAAGATATTTTTTCTTTTTTTCAAAGGTTTCCAATTTAGCTGCACATAATCGCCATTAATGATTGCGCGGGCATTATTTTTGAACTCTTCTACCTTTTCTTTACCGAATTCTTCATCAAGCTTTTGCAATGCTTCACTATATTGATATTGTCTATTTGGAAGATCGTGTGCGTCAGACGCAAAGCATGCGCATTGTCCTGCTTCGATGAATCGTTTGCTAAGTTTTTCGATTTCTTTACCGAATGTCCCCATATAAGAGCTGGCAGTGATCTGTACGAGACAGCCTTGCTCGATGAAGTCTTGCAAGAGTGTTGGTTCTTTTAGGATTCGATTATTACGCTCTGGGTGCACGATAATCGGTGTAATCCCGCGCTTTCTTAATTCGAAGATCATGTTTTTACTATAATGCGGTACATCTTCACTTGGAAATTCCAACAGCATGTAACTTCCTGCTTCGTCACAGAATAAGATATCATCATCGTCTAAGGCTTGAATCAAGCCACCTGACAATCTAACCTCCTGAGACGGAAAAACGGTTAAAGGAATATTTTCATCCTTTAACCGTTTTTGGAATTGTTCAGTTAGCTTGATGACATCTTTTTTATGATTCAGATACTGACCATTCAAAGTATGCGGCGTCATCAAAGCATGAGTTACACCATCTTCAACAGCTTCGCGAGCCAGTTTCAAAGAAGTTTCCATATTTTTTGAGCCATCGTCAATTCCAGGTAAAAGGTGACAGTGAATATCAACTAATACCATTTATTTTTTCAAACGCTCCCAAAAATGTTTTTTCTTTTGTCCATAACCATATCCGTAGCCATAGCCATAACCGTAGCCGTAACCATAGCCGTAACCATAGCCGCCATTCTTAGCACTAACATCGTTCATCACGTAGCCGAGGATATTAGCCTTAGCAATCTTGAGTAATTCGACAGTTCGCTTAATTGCTGGCTTTTGCGTTACGCCTTGTCTTACGACAAGGACGACACCATCAAGGTAGCCAGCTAATTCTTGCGTGTCAGATACTTCAAGAACAGGTGGCATATCGATAACTACCATGTCATATCGATCCTTCAATTGATCAACCAGATCTCTCATCCGCTTAGAACCGATCAGTTCTGATGGATTAGGTGGAACTGGGCCTGAAGTCAATACTGATAGATTTTCAACACCACTTGGTTTAACGATATTATCTAAGCTGATTTCCTTCTTATCAGAAGTCAAAATAGTTGTTAAGCCCTTGCTGTTATCAACTTCAAAGGTTGAGTGGACAGTTGGTCTACGTAAGTCACTATCAATAAGTAGTGTATTAAGTCCAGCTTGTGCGTAAGTAATCGCCACATTAGCCGTGACAGTAGATTTACCTTCTGTCATGTTAGCTGATGTGAAAGCCAGTGACTTAATCTTGCGGTCAACCGACATGAATTTAATGTTAGTTCTAATGGTTCTGAATTGTTCTGAGACAGGACTTTGAGGCTTAGCAGC
Source organism: uncultured Lactobacillus sp. (assembly GCA_945980025.1). Classification (GTDB taxonomy): domain Bacteria; phylum Bacillota; class Bacilli; order Lactobacillales; family Lactobacillaceae; genus Lactobacillus. The sequence continues at coordinate 3,565 of CAMFQH010000051.1, read as the reverse complement.
GGTGATTAATTTAGCACCTAACTTAACAGTTTCGCTATCTCGTTTTTTTCTACTAAATATAGACATCGTTACTCTGCTATATAAAACATGAAAATATGTAGAAAAATACGAAGTCTCTACATATCAGAAAGATATACTTTTCCTTTCTTTATTCTATTTGCTGCCGTTAACACCAGTATTCTGATATTCCAATTTAGGAGTAATCACATTGACCAGCTCTTACAGCTTAAGGACCTAGCCAGCCCCGTTTATTTCTTTTATTTTGCCAAAGCTAAAAGGTTTAATACTGCATTTTCATCTCGATCATTAGTATAGCTGCATTGATAACAGATATACTCATTATGCTTAGTACCATGCTTTTGATTGCCTTGCAGAGTGATCTTTTCATTACCCTTTTTGACATAACCACACTTTGCACATCTCTGTGTCGATGGATACATTTTATCAGCTAAAATTAATTCTTTGTCATACCAATTACATTTGTAAGTTAAGATTTGTCTGAACTCACTAAAAAGAGATCTCTGCATACCTTTTGAAGCTACATGCGTCATCATCATTCTCTTGACTGCCAAATCTTCAATTACGATCTGATCGTAATTATTAACTAACTTGGTAGTAAACTTTTGCAAAATGTCATTTTGGATATTGACTACTTTACGATAATCTCTTTGCAGTTTGTTTCTCACTGCTAAATAATTATTTGAATTAATAGCCAGCTCACCATTAATTTCTCTTTTACGGGCTAACATTCTTTGATAATGCTTAATTCGCTTATAGAGCTTTTGCAATTTGGCTGGCAAGACATTGATTTGACCCTCTGTATAGTTGAAATGACCAACATTAACATCAACTGCAGTTTTTTGATGGGTTCTAGTCTTAGCTACGATCTCTTTTTTATAAGGCAGGGCTACATAATAAGTCCCGTTTTCTTTAAAGATGCTTGCCACTTTAACTTTGCTCATCTTTAAAGGTTCATAGCTTGCTAGATCGAACCAGCCATCCCTTGAGATGTTTCGAGGCTTATCAAGCCGAAGTCTGCCATTAACAATTTTGACCCGATCTGTTTTGAAACCTTGTCGTGGAATTTTTTTTGACTTAAATACAGGCTTGCCCCAATCAGGCTGAGATTTGTCAAAAAAGTTCTTCCAGGCTTTGGCTAAATCCTTGATAGTTAATTGAAGACACCTAGCAGACAAATCATATTGCCAGTCTTCTTTGTTAGCTACTAACTCATCACGCACTCTGCGTTCATTAGGACTAAGATTATCTTGGGCATTTAAAGTATGGGCTTCATACATTAATTGCCAAGTTTCCAAGCCTTTATTCCAGCAATATCTGCGATAATCACACAAAGCATCAAGATGCTTTTGCATAGTTTTATTTACTTTTAGTTTAACTACTTGCGTTTTAATCATTGCTTCACCTCCTAAACCAAACACCAGTTTAGCAGATAAGCAATTTTATACAAGCAAACAAAATATTAAATTTTGGTCAGCTTCATTTTCCATGTTTATCTTTCTAAATAAAGCTGACTTTTTTATTTTCTTCTACGTTTATCTATATTAACTGTTAATCCTCTTAAACACGTCTACTCATATTGCCACGACTTCTAGTCTTCTTGTTAATTGAGAAGTTAGAAGGAACGCTAAAGTGAGCGACGTAACCTAAATCAGTTAAACCTAATTCTTGGCTTAAATAGCTATCATCACGAACGGTGGTGTTGATCATATTTCTAAGAATAATAACCATCACGCACAAAACTAAGCCAACTACAAAGCCGGCTAATGTATATAACTTAACATTAGGTGAACTCTGTGTACCAGTTGTTGCTGGTGCAACAATAGTAACATTATTAACACTCATAATCTTAGGCACTTGGTCTCTAAAGACTTCTGCCACAGCATTAGCTTCTGCCTTAGCCTTGTAAGGCGTATCAGCAGTTGCAGTTACTGAGAATACCTGTGATTGTTGTTGGGTATTAACAGAAATGCTGGAAGCCAATTCATTAGCGCTCACGGAATAAGGACGCTCAGCTTGTCCATAAACGGCAGGCTGAGCTTTCTTTACTAGCACTTTTTTGCCAGATGCATCTTTCTTGTATTTAGCAGGTTGAGCCTTCTTAATCAATACGGAAGGGTCTGCCAAACGCTTAGAAGCTTCTTGCAAGATAACATGACTAGTGATGATATCCTTATATGTTGTAACTAATTGAGTATTAGCTTGTTGAGCAGCGTAAGCAGCATTGGGGTCGTTTTTATTAGATCTATCATTTACCAACACTTGTGCTGATGAACTATATTTAGGGATCATCACAATATCAGAAATGAACCAGCCAATAAATGCAAATCCAACACTACATACGATTAGAGCCCAAATATGCTTACGAAGTAATGCTAATAATTGTCCTAAATCTATTGTCTCTGAACTATTATCTTCTGTATTCTTCATTAATAATCAACTAATTAATCAATACGGTTAGTATTTACGTTTTCTGCAGCGTGTGCGTAACCAGTAGCGATCTTGCTCAATTGGCTAGCGTTCAAGTTAGTTTGAACTTCGTCACCAAGTGAGTTCAAGAAGTCGTTGTTGAACAAAGTTGATACTGAAGCTGATTGCTTAAGCAAAGCAGTAAGAACAGTCAAAATGTGGTTATCACGTTCACTTTCTGATTGAACCTTCATGTATGAAACAGCTTGTTCACCGTTCATTCTCTTGCCGTTAACAACTACGCCATTTTCTCTGTTGATTGACTTTTCCAAGCCATCAACATTGATAGTCACGTAAGCATCTACAGGACTGTTAGTCTTTGAACTTACGGCTTTAGCAGCGCTTGATACTCCTTTTTCATTGTAAACTGCCTTAGCACTGTCAACAGCAGTAGCCTTAGTAGTGTTAGTCTTAGGGTCCAAGTTCAACAAAAGAACAGCTTGTGCTGACTTGTGTGAATCTACACCGACTAACATAACGTTAAGGTCTTGCTTTTGTGACAAAATGCTGTTCAAGTTTCTACCCTTGTTTTGCATAGTAGCAGGTGCGTACATAGCATTTACAGTGTTACGTACGTTCTTGTAAGCAACAGCGAATGCAATTGCAGTAGCAAGTACAAGTGCACCGACGAAACTTAAAACAATACGTAGAGCTTTACGTTGACGCTTATGTCTTAAATGGATTTCTTTATTTGACATATTCTTCTAATCCTCCATATCTATATGAAATCTATTATAAAGCTACAGAATTAGTATACAACTTTTTCATAACGGTATTACAAAATGAAATCGTTTTATTTCTGTTTTAGACTACATTTTTTCAATTAATAACCACTTGTAATAGAATAAGGTTATACGCATATAAAACAAAAGAGGTGTTTGAATGATTGATAATCAACCTAAAAAAACTAAAGCCTATATTGCAGGCGTAAATTTAAACGATCCTAACTTTGATTACTACATGACTGAACTTGCCAACTTAACTGAGGCAGACAATATGGAAGTCGTTGGTCAAAGTTATCAGAACGCAGAATCAATCGTTGCCGGGACTTACTTCGGTGTCGGCAAGATTAACGAAA